>JBDHWA010000031.1:0-11785 GCA_039809945.1 Dehalococcoidia bacterium
TTTTGCCATCGCTCCGCCCCGGAGACCGGCCGGGCTGCCACGACGGCGGCGGCGGGCAGGCCGCGCACCACTTCGTGCGCCAGGTTCGGGCCTGAGACGACCGCAACGCGCTCCGCAGGCCAGCCGAGCGCGCACAGCATCTCGCTGAGGAGCCGGCTCGGCTCGCCCGGCTGGGATTCCACTCCCTTCGCCGCGAGCAGGAGAGGGGTCTCGCGGCTGCCCCCGGCAGCGTCCAGCGTTTCGCGAACGGCGCGTGCCGGGACCGCGATGACGACACCGTCAAGCCCGGCCGGCGCCGGGGCCGGCGCAACGGCGATCGCGTCCGGAAGGAGCAGTTCGGGCAGCCGCGCAAGCCCGCGCTGGCGCCTCACGGCCTCGGCCTCGGCCTCACTCCGGGTGACGACCGTGACGCTGTTGCCGGTGCGGTGCAGCAGCCACGCGAGCGTCAGCCCCCAGGAAGTCGCACCGAGGACGGCGAAGCGGGCCACGCGCGCTAGCCTGTGGCGGGGCGGTTGCCGCCCTGCCCGATCTTCGGTTCGGTCCCGGCCCGCAGCCGCTGGATGTTCGGGATGTGCTTGTACTCGACGAGTGCCGTGGCAAAGAGCGCGAACAGGAAGTACTCCGGCTCGGTCCAGCCGAGCAGCGCCGCCACGCCGATGAGCGCGGCGCAGATCGGCACGCCAATAACCGACATCACCGAGACGTACCGCGTGGCGATAACGAGGACGGCGCCGATGACCGGGAAGCCGAGTGAGAGCAGCGGCGCAAGCCCGAGCACGCCGCCGTAGGTGCTGGCAACACCTCGCCCGCCGCGGAACCCGGCAAACACGGGCCAGATGTGACCCACGACCGCGGCGCACGCGCCCGCCACCGCCGCGCCATCACTGTCGAAGACGTACCGCCCCACCAGCGCGGGAACGGCCCCCTTGGCAATATCGAGGACCATCACGAGCGCGGCAGGGATCTTCCCGGCGGTGCGAAGGACGTTCGTCGTCCCGGTCTTCCCGCTCCCGGACTCGCGGATGTCACGCCGAAGCCAGATGTACCCGACGATGAGTCCCCACGGCAGGGAACCCATCACATACCCCAGAACCACCGTGACGGCGTAGGCGATCACGAGCGCGCATCATCCTCTGTCCGCGCCCTGAAAACCAGCTTAATCGCGGTGCCCTCGAAGTCAGCGCCCTGCCGGATCGCGCGTTCGAGGTAGCGCCGGTAACTGAAGTGCACGAGCTTCGGATCGTTCACGAAGAGGATGAATACCGGCGGGTCGATATCCGCCTGGGTGGCATAGAACAGCTTGAACCGCTTGTTCCGCACGAGCGGCGGCACATGCTCGCGGATGGCCTTGTTCAGGAGCGAGTTCAGCTCGGCCGTGCTGAGCCGCCGCCGCCGCGCCTCGCGCGCTTCTTGCACGAGTTCCAGCAACTCGCCGATGCCCTTCCCTTCCAGCGCCGAGATAAACGTCACCATCGCCCAGGGAGCGAACTTCACCCGGCCGCGCATCTGCGCGTCGGCCCAGGCTCGCCGCGCCTCCGGGTCATCCCACAGGTCCGTCTTATTCACGGCGATGATGAGGCCCTTGAGGTGCTCCATCGGGATACCCGCGATGTGCATGTCCTGCGAGGTCACGCCTTCGGTCCCGTCGATCACGAGCACCGCCACATGGCAGCGCTCGACCGCGGTCGTGCTGCGCATCACCGAGTGCAACTCGACGCCCTTGCCGAGCCGCCCGGGCCGCCGGATCCCGGCAGTGTCGATGAGCAGGAACGACCCCTGCTCGGTATCGACTTCGCTGTCGATCGCATCGCGCGTGGTCCCGGCGACATCGCTGACGATGACCCGCTGCTGGCCAAGGATGGCGTTCACCAGCATCGATTTGCCCACGTTCGGTCGCCCGATGATGGCGACACGCGTCCGGTCCGATTCGACCAGTGTCGTGTCCTGCGGCAGCAGCTTGACCACTTCGTCGAGGACAACGCCGACGTTGATGTCGTGCATGGCCGAAACCGGCATCGGGTCGCCGAGCCCGAGCGACGACGCTTCGGCCAGCCCGATCAGCTCGCGCCGTTCGTTATCGGCCTTCGTCGCAAGCACGATCGTCATCCGGCCGGCCCGGCGAACCACCTCGGCCATGTCATAGTCGCTTGCGGTCAGCCCGTCCCGCGCATCGACGCAAAACAACACGACCGCCGCGCCTTCCATCGCCGTCTTGATCTGGTCGATGATGAGCGGTGCGTAGACGTTCTCGGCGTCTGTTTCGTACCCGCCCGTGTCGATCAGCCGGAAGCGCACGTCCATCCACTCAACGTCCGCCTCGACGCGGTCGCGGGTCGTCCCCGGCTCGTCCTCCACGATCGCCCGGCGCTCGCCAACCACCCGGTTGAAGAGCGAAGACTTCCCGACGTTCGGACGCCCGACGATTACAACGCGGGGCAGGGCATCGCTGGCAGCACTCATGGTGAGGTCAGGGTAATTTGAATCGGCGCTGGCTGCTCGGCCTTCACCCCCTGGCTGGCCAGGTTCGCCGGCACCGTGACCGTCACCGGGTAGCTCGCGGTGCCCGCAACAGCCCCGCCCAGCTGCACCTTCGCGGTGATCTGGCCGGGCGCAATGGTGTCCAGCACAGTCAGCGGCCCGGTCAGTTGTACGTTCACCCGCAACGGCCCGGAGATCGTGAGGCCGGGCGGTTGGCCCTCCGGCAGCGGCGCCACCTGCAACGTGAACGTTCCGCACGCGGACCCCGCCGTGGCGCTTGCGCACTCGATCGGTTTCACCTGGACGATGACCGTGACCGTCCGCCGGTCAAGCGAGAAGTTGGCCGGTGCGTCGACGTTCTGGAGCCGCCTGATCTCGCCTGTCGCGTTCGTGATCTGGAGGGCCTCGGTCGAAAGCTGTGTGAGCGTCGCCATCTTGTCGGCCGGGCCTGAAACGAACACCGACGACGGCTCGACGCTTATCCCCACGATGCGGTAGCCGGCAGCGGGCTGACCTGCGAGCACCGGCACAACCGGCAGGGTCCGCTGGACGAAATCCTGCCGCACGGAAAGCGTCACCTTCGCCCGCTTCGGCGTGATCGAAACATCCACCTTCGTGCCCGTAATCGACCGCGCCACGAGTTCGTTGTCGATGACGGCCACGCCGTCACGCTGGCTGCTCAGGTTCACGTCCAGGTTCACCGAGGCGATCGTCGCGAGATCCGCCTGGAGCCCCCGCACCGTCACCTGCGGCGGGTCGACTTTCACGTCATCTTCGACGAACCCCGCGGGCAGTTGACCTACGCGGTTCACCACGACATCGAACTGCTTCTCGACCACCGGCTCGACCGACACCGGAATGGTCGGCGGGTTCACGCTGAGAATGCGGATGCCATCCTTACTCGTCACCTTCACCTGCCGGTCCTGCGGCGCGCCCGGGGTGATGCCTTTCACGTCGATGGTGGCCCGGAAGTCATCCTGAACCAGCTTGCGAAGGTCGGCCTCACGGCCTTCGATGCGCACGCCTACCGTGAACGTCGACGTCGGAATGTACTGGTCAGCGTTGATCGCTTCGACCGGGATGGCGCGCGAACAGTCCTCCGGGAAGCACTGCTGGATGCGCGGGTTTTCGACATCCTGGATGACGAACCAGATTCCGAATGCGGCCACGAGGCTGAACAGCGCCATCCCTTTCCGGTGGAAGAGGCCAGCGGCCGACGAGCGCGCAATCTGGAGCAACACCTGCGGCCACGGCGTGCGAGCGGCGTCGGCGCGGCTCATACCGGCGCCTGCCCATTCCGCATCGCTGCCGCCGCGCCCGGTTCGAGCACCCATTCAAGCACGGCCTTCAGCCGGCGCTCATCGGGCACATGCGTCAGCCGGCCGTCGAGGGCGACGCTGATCTCCCCGGTCTCTTCGGAGACCACCACGGTCAGGGCATCGGTCGTCTCCGTGATGCCGATAGCCGCGCGGTGGCGCGTGCCAAGGTTTCGCTCCCGGTCTGGCAGTTCGTTCGCCAGCGGAAGGACACAGCCGGCGGCGACCACGCGTTCGTCACGCAGCACCACCGCCATATCGTGGAGCGGCGAGTTGGGGTAGAAGATGCCGGCCAGCAGTTCGGGCGAGACTTTCGCGTCCACCGGGATACCCGTGTCGATGACGTCCTGCAGGCCGGTCTCCCGTTCGAGCACAAAGAGCCCCCCGTGCCGTTCAGCCGACATCCGGCCCGCCGCTTTCACGATCGAATCGATGACGTCTTCGTACCTCGCAGCGCCGAAGTAGCCGCTCAGGCCGGTCCTGCCGAGGCGGTCGAGCGCCCGCCGCAACTCGGGCTGGAAGATGATCGCACCGGCGATGAGGAGCGCCGTTACCGAGTTCTCGACGAGGAAGTTCACGACCGTCAGGTCCAGCAGACGGCCGAGAACGACGAAGATGAGGATGAGTGCGACGGCCCCGCGGAGCTGGGTCATCACCCGCGTCCCGCTGAGCAGCCGAAGCCCCGCGAAAATCACCGTGGCGACAAGCAGCACATCGACGGCACTGGTCCAGTCGAACTGCGAGAGGATTTCGCGGGCGTGTTGCGTATCGAGCATCGGCGAGCCGCCCCGGGTGGAGCCTTTACATTCTACTGGTTCGGCGGGAACGCCCGGTTAGGCGCGAATGGCGAAGCGTTATGCCACGTCGCCGTCGCGCCCCAGCAGGAACGCAACGACTGCCGCCTGCGCCCAGACCCGGTTCTCCGCCTGGTCGAAGACGATCGATTGCGGGCTCTCGATCGCCTCGTCCGTGATCTCGTCGCCACGGTGCGCCGGCAGGTCGTGCATCACGAAGGCGCCCTTCGCAGCGATATCGATCAGCCCCTGGTTCAACTGGTACCCGGCGAAGGCGATACGACGGCGCTCAGCCTCGCGCTCCTGGCCCATCGAGGTCCAGACGTCCGTGTACAGCGCCTGCGAACCCTCGGAGGCCTCACGCGGGTCGTGCACGAGCGTGAGCTTCCCGCCGGTGGCTGCGGCCCGCTGGCTGGCCTCGGAGATGACCGCTTCGGGCAGGCCGTAACCCTTCGGCGCCGCCATGCGCATGTCCATGCCCAGCGCCGTGGCAGTGAGGACGAGGCTCGCCGCCACGTTGTTCCCATCGCCGATGAACGCGATCGAGAACCCCTTGAGGCTCCCGACCTTCTCCTGCAACGTGACGAGGTCAGCCAGCGCCTGGCAGGGGTGTTCTTCATTCGTGAGCGCGTTGACCACCGGGATGCTGGAGTGCTCCGCGTACTCCTGCACGATTTCCTGGCCGAAGGTCCGCACCGCGACGACGTCGACATAGCGGGCCAGCACCCGGGAGACGTCCTTGATCGCCTCCCGCTCGCCGAGGCCGACTTCCTGTGGCGCGAGGTAGATGGTTTCGCCGCCGAGGTGGCGCATCGCCACCTGGAAGCTCACACGCGTACGCAACGACGGCTTCTCGAAGAGGAGCGCCAGCTGACGGTTCGCCAGGACCGGCTGCGGATTGCGCTTCAGCCGGAGAGCGAGGTCGAGCAGGTGGACGGTCTCAGCGGGCGTTATGTCCGCAGACGAGAGAAGATGCCGTGCGTTTTGATGCATCCCGCGAGTATAGCAACGCCCTTCGCTTCAGCCTTTCGGCGGATTCTGTTCCTCCACGTGAACAACACCATATGCGCGAACCATCTGAACCTGCCGTAATTCGAAGCAGGAGCAGCAATCGTGAACGAGCACACCGTCCTCAGACCTCGTTGGGAACGCAAATTCGCAGAAGGCAAGATGTTCGAGCGCCTTGAGTGCGACCGCTGCCGCGCGAAGTTCAACTTCGGTCAGAGCACGCGGGTCTCGAGGGTTCCGCGCTGCCCGGCCTGCGGCAGTCTCGCGTCGCACCCTCGCGCCGCCTGAGCGGGGTCAGCCGCAGGCGTGGCCTTCAACAAGGCGGTTTTGGCGACCGGGTCTGCTTCCGCCTTCCGCGGATTTTGGTACTCTGTTCCTTCGCACAGGGGTGTAGCTCAGCTGGTAGAGCAGTGGCCTCCAAATCCACCGGTCGCGGGTTCGAATCCTGCCGCCCCTGCCAAATCGATAACGACCCGCCGGTCGCCTTCTCCTCATGCGGCTTGCCGCAGGCCCGGCTCGGTTCGTACCATTAGGTCTCTGGGCCCAGGTGGTGGAACGGCAGACACGCTGTCTTGAGGGGGCAGTGTCCTTATGGGCGTGTGAGTTCAAATCTCACCCTGGGCACCATACATTTGTACGCGCGGCGCCATGGCCAAGTGGTAAGGCAGAGCTCTGCAAAAGCTCCACCGCCGGTTCGAATCCGACTGGCGCCTCCAACCTCCACTCAGACGGTCCCCGAATTGGGGGCCGTTTTCGTTCTCCGCAATCCGGCGCGCGTACTGGTCACGAGCGCTACGATCCTCCCATGGCCCAAAGGCGGAACCCAACCGGGATCGGCTGCCTGCCCCGCGAGGGCTGCTGCCGGGTATGCGCTGGCGAAATCACCGGGCGGCAGGTGTTCTACTGCTCCGCCCGGTGCAGGGGCATCTACTACCGGAACCACCAGTGGATCTGGGCTCGGCGGGCGGCGAAGATCCGCGCCCGGCGGCGTGACGGACGCCGCGTACTGCCCGGTTGGCTCTGCGCCCGCTGCGGCAGGGTCACCTTCGAACCAGAGGTCAACCACATCGTCCCGCTCAACGGCGCTCGCACCAACCTGAGTTGCGGCCATCACCAGGCGAATCTCGAAGTGCTGTGCCGGAAGCCGTGCCACCTCGAGGTGACCGCCTCCCAGCGCACCGCCGGGCTCATCGGGCGGCCTCCGGTTGCCGAACCGGCGGCTGACGAGACCGGCCGAGACATGGCATCCGGCTCACCGCACCCGTAGAGTTCGTGCCCCGTTCAATCACAGTTCAGGAGCGTCCAAACTGCGGTCTCTATCTGCTCGAGCTGCGGAACGCCTTCCGCACATAGGCCTTCGGACCCGCGAAGGCCCACGTTGATAACGAATCCTCGAGGGGACCCGTCCGACGTGTAGCGCCAGACTTGGCTTCTGGCGAGTGCCACGTCTTCCTGGAACCGGGCTTGGAGCCATGGTTGCAGCTGTGCAGTTAAGTGTGCACGTTCCGACTCGGCCACCACCGGAATATAAGCTCCTGGCGGTCCGCCGGCAGTCCGAGCACCCACGGAAACTGCAGTCGAGCCAATCATGGCTACGCTCACCAAAGCCGCCGATAACCCCGGCCGGTAGAAAGCGTTGGAAATCGCTACCCAAAAGACCGGGAACGCGACCAGTACGACCACAGCCCAGGGGACAGCCTCTTTGAGGTTGCGCCAGTCCCAACGTCCTCTCCATTGCTCGATAGAAGCCGGTCCGAAAGCGCCGCCCGGGTACTGCAACGACACTTGGACCGCGGAGACCGCCGCGGCGCTGTCATTCACTGGAACACTCACTTTGTGGCTTCCGGAAGCGGCGCCGTCGAGCAGAGTCGTGTGCTGCGCTGTGGTGTTGTCTGAGAAAACAACGCGAGACAACACCTCAATCCAATGGGTAGGCTGACCGGCCGCGACGACCTCGAAATCCAGCTCTAAGGAGTCGCCAGACCTGCGCCAGGAGCCCCGTTCAAGCTTCAGCGCCGTGGGACCGTCCTCCGTCACGTAGAGAGAGGACTCAGGAGAGACAGTCACCCTCAGAGCTCCTATGTCTCCTCTCAGGGCGACTTCGACTTCGTTCGTCTCGCCTCCCTCGGACGCCGATCGGGGTGGAAAGTTAGAAAGAGGGATCTGTAACCGTTCGCCGGACTCATACCCGCGGACTGGGCCATTGAACAGGTCCGTCGTCGACCACTCAACGAGTCGCCCTTGAGGAGAATCGACCTCCTTCAACTTCAGTCCGAGAAAGGCGTGCCCATTCCAGTTGGCCTCAGCGTACGCCACGCCTGTGTGCTGTCGCAGCCCCGCAACCTCTAGGTAGACGGTTGCCGAGGCCCACTCTCCGGCTCCCTGGGAAAACCCGGCAAGCATCGGCGCTGAGACTCTTAGACTGGGGGACGCTGCATCCAGCGTCACAGGCGAGGCCATGCCCAGGTCACCGAACGAAAAGGAGCGCGGCTCCGCTGCCGCCGTCGAGTTTGAGCCCGTGTGTGCCGTCACAAGCACCGCAGTTGCGACAAGCATCAAGCCGCGTCGGAGCCACGTTCCATTCATTCAACAACCTCCAAAACCCTACGGAACCCAGATGATGGAGCCGTAACCGTTGCTTTCGACGTAGTGGTTGCTGTCAGCCCACCGGGCGGTTTCGGCGTTGACCATGCTCAGTGTGTTCGTGTTGATCGACCACGAAGGCGACTGGAGTCCGTTGAACGTGATAACGCGCGAGTTCCAGAAAGTCTCATCAGACTCGACGCTCTGATAGCTCGACGAGCAGAAGGTGATGCCGCCGGTCCATTCGTAGTCGCGATGGTTAGACGAGACCATCCAAAAGCCCCAGTCCACATTGTAGTTCCAGTCGTTCGCCGGATTGGCGTAGAATCTCATGTGCTGGTCCCAGTTTGAGGAATTGCAGTTCGATCCGCGCTTCTTGCCGCTGTCCTGGTCGTAGAACTCGCCGGAGCCATCGTCAGCGCGGTGGTGCATGGCCCCGCCACTCGAACAGATCTGGTCCGAGGCGTAGGCAGGGTCGGAACCGCAGCCGTCCAATCGGTTCTTGACTTTGTCGATCTCCGCGTTTTCGCGGAACAGGAACCGCACGGGCCAGTCAACCGTCGTGCTGTACCCAGGGTTTCCGGTGTTGTCGTAGTTGACGAACTTATCGCCTCCACTGTGAACGATGTATGCGTAATTAGAACTCGTCCAAGCACGCGCTTCCGGAGCCGGTCCGCCGGCGTGGAGCATGACAGCCAGGGCCATGATCGCAAATGCGATTCCAGCGGCTGCGAGGGGTATCTTTCTAATTCTCACGTCAGGTTCCTCGTTGTGGTTGGTCGGATGTCAGTCATCAGCTAGGCCGGGAGGACACCGCAAGAAGTCCTCGGCATCGGCGAGACTCCCGCCATTTGCAGAAGTCCAAAGTGCCTCGCCTGACCTCAAGTCGGTGATGGTCGTGGGAGGCAACACGTCTTGTGCGGCGACGGCCTTCGGACCCTCCGCCGGAGGCGCCTTCTGGTCGGGGATAGGTGCGAACTCAATCAGTCGTCCGCCCTTTTCGACTGTCGCGCGGATCAACGAGATACCTTCCCAAGCAACGCGTTGCTGTACCTGCCGGGTCTGCTGACACCGGACGAACAACCAGTCTGTGGTTGCCGACGTGGTCGTCGGTAGCCGAAGGTCAACGGTTGTACCGATCTCCACTCCGGCCCTCAGAGCCGGGCGAGGATTCTCGGGAACGAGAGACTGCGCAGGAAAAGCTTCGTTTGCCTGCGCCGAAGCTGTGGTAATGGTCACCGCTTCGTCAGCTTCGGCAGCGTCCGTGGTCGGACGCTCGCCAGTGCCAGGGATCGGGACATAAGAGATGTCACCGGCTGCGTCGTCAGCTAGCGCGAACATCGCTCCGAAGACGCCGAGAGCGAGGACGAGCCATGCGATAATCATGGCTTTCGGATTCCAGATACGAACCTTCCATGGACTCATTGAATTTGACTCCTAGTTGGATGCCGGCCGGCCTCGCTATGCTGCCGAACTGTGGACGCGCGGTGAACCACCGAATCGTCCTGTTCTGACCCTACGAAGCGTCCTGATTTTCCAGAACCCCGCCGAGCTCGGCGTGCCACTCAAGCCACTGAAGTCGGTGGGAACGCCACCACCTCGAGATTTCCCTAACGCTTGATAGGCCCGTTTGTGCCTTTATGTCGGAGACCACGCTCCTGATAGTGCTGTAGCCAACCCCGATTCTGTCCGCGGCTTCGCGCTCCGAACGATTGTCGGCAAGCTCTCGAAGCACACGCACTCTGGAGCAAGTGAACCAAGTCCAGTCGTACTCGCGGCTCTGGTTCATCGCCGCCGCCTCCAAAGGGTCCTCACGGTCGTTGTCCGACCCGCGCCCAGCTCCAGCGTACTCGGGGTCCGGCTAGATCTCGGCATAACGGGTGTAAATTTTCCCGCAAAACGGAAAAGAACGTAAGGCCGCTGGTGATTCTTCCTTGTCCAAATCCCATTGTGTTCTAGAGTCAGTGTATCCGAAAGCAACCGGGCCAAACTCGAGCAACTGATCCGCGGTCGCAACACACCACAGAAGGTTGTCCAGCAGGCGAAGAGCGTGATCCTCTCGGCGGACGGCGTACCGACCAGCGAGATCATGGCGCGTGATGGCCGTGGTTCTCATCGGGGCGGAGCCGCCGAAGTAGTCGCGCGCCCGCTCCCTTTGCCGCCACTCCGGTATCATCGGGCCCACAACCCTCGGTCACAGGAGCAGCCACATGCCTGGACTTCGTGGCGAAGCCGCCATTGTCGGCGTCGCCGAATTCGCACCCGTGCGCAAGCCGGAGAAGCTCTGGATGGGCCTCGAAGCCTACTCCGAACTCGCTCGCATGGCCCTCGACGACGCCGGACTCACCATCCGCGATGTCGATGCCGTCCTCACCGGCAACAACCTGCAAGAAGCGCAGATGTTCATCCCGGCGACGCTGATCGAATACCTCGGCATCGAGTCGCACTTCTCAGAGATCGTGGACCTTGGCGGCGCGTCGGGCGCTGGACTCGTGCTGCGGGCGGCCATGGCTATCGAGATGGGCCTCTGCGAAACCGCCCTCTGCATGCTCTACACCCAGGCCCACCACCAGAACCCGAAGGCCTCCGCCATGCAGCGCGCCCGCGACTGGGGCGGCGGTGTCTGGGGTTCGCCCCAGGCCGAGTTCGAAATCCCCTTCGGCGCGGTCCAGGGCACCTACGGCTACGCCATGATCGCCAACCGCTACGCCCACGAATTCGGCCTCACCGATGAGCAGCGAGCCAAAGTTGCCGTGGACCAGCGGACGAACGCCCTCGCCAACCCGCGCGCCGTCTTCCGCAATACGCCAATCACCACCGAGGACGTCCTCAACTCGCCGATGATCTGCAGCCCGCTCCACATGCTCGAGATCGTGATGCCCTGCATGGGCGGCGCCGCCGTTGTCGTGACCTCGAAGGAGAAGGCTGCGAAGACGAAAAACCGGCCGGTCTACGTGGTCGGCGGCGGCGAAAACACGACCCACCGCTCCGTCACCTACGAACCCGACTTTACCCACTCACCGATCAAGTCCGCGGCCGACCGCGCCTGGGCGATGACGGACCTCAAGCCGAAGGACATCGACCTCGCCTCGTTGTACGACTGCTACACCATCACCGTCCTCCTCACCCTCGAGGACACCGGGTTCTGCCCGAAGGGCGAGGCCGGGCGCTTCGTCATGGAGCACGACCTGACCTACAAGGGCGATTTCCCGATGAACACCCACGGCGGCCAACTCTCCTTCGGGCAGGCAGGCATCGCCGGGGGCATGTCCCACGTCACCGAAGCCGCCTGGCAGATCCAGGGCCGCGCCGGCGACCGCCAGCTCCGCAAGTGCGATACCGCCTTCGTCAACGGCAATGGCGGCATCATGAGCGAACAGGTCTCCATCATCCTGAGGGGCGCATAACCGTGACTGCATACCGGCCAAATCCATCGCCGATCCCGAACCCCATCCCGACGTCCGCGCCGTTCTGGGCAGCCACCAGGGAGCACCGGCTAATGCTCCAGCGCTGCCCTGCTGGACACGTCTTCTACTACGCCCGGACACACTGCCCGCAATGCCTCTCCCGTGACCTCGAATGGGTCGAAGCCAGTGGCCGCGGCAC
>JBDHWA010000032.1:0-11718 GCA_039809945.1 Dehalococcoidia bacterium
CGGGCAGACTGCTTCGCCATGTCCTTGAAGCTCAGCTCCTTGCTGCGGTCCTTCAGGCTGTGGAGTTTGCCGGACTCGTAGACCACCTCGTCCTCGGGGACGCCCCAGAGCTTCGCGGCGCGGGCGATCATCTGGCGGCGGATGTCCATGCCAGCTTCGAAGCAGGCCATGCCGCTGGCGAACGTCGTGCGCGAACCGCCGGTCACGTCGTTGTGTCCGATGGAGTCGGTGTCGACGACGCTGGGGCGCACATCGGCAAAGGGGATGCCGAGCACTTCGGCCAGCTGCATGCCGAGTGATGCGCGCGTCCCGCCGATATCGGTGGACCCTTCGACGAGGTTGACCGTGCCGTCGGTGTTGACGTTGGCGACGACGCTCGATTGCATGCCGCCATTAAACCAGTAGCCGCTGGCCACGCCGCGGCCGCGATTCGGACCCTCAATCGGGGACTTCCAGTGCGGCGACTCGATGGCGGCCGTCACTGCTTCGACCGCGCCAATGCGGGGAAACGCGATGCCGTTGACCTGCCGGGTGCCCTCTTTCGAGGCGTTCTCAAGGCGGAAGGCGAGCGGGTCGAGCTTCTGCTTCCTGCAGAGTTCGTCGATGATGCTTTCGATGGCGAAAGCAGCGGCGGGCGAACCGGGAGCGCGGTAGGCGGCAACCTTCGGCTTGTTGACCACGACGTCGTAGGCGTGGATTTCGAAGGCGTCGATGTTGTACGGCGCGAGCATGGTCATCGAACCCGCGCCAACCGGCGAGCCGGGGAAGGCGCCTGCTTCGTAGCAGAGCGTCGCCTGCACGCCGGTCAGGCGGTTGCCCTTCACCGATGCCTTGATCTTGATGTAGGTGGCGCTCGTCGGGCCGCTTCCTTCGAAGACGTCCGAGCGGCTCATCAGGACCTTGACCGGCCGTCCGGCCTTCTTCGAAAGCAGCGCGGCCACCGGGTCGAGGTAAATCGGCAGCTTGCCGCCGAAGCCGCCGCCAATCTCCATCGGCACGACCTTGATCTTACCGATGGGGTGCTTGAGGACTTCCGCGGTCAGGTTGCGAACGGCGAAGGCGCCCTGGGTGCTGGTCCAGATGGTGATCGTGCCGTCGCTATTCCACTGGGCGGTCGAGTTGTGCGGTTCGATGTACCCCTGGTGCACCGTCGAGGTCGTGAACTCGCGCTCGACGATGAGGTCGGCTTCGGCCCAGGAAGCCTCGAGGTCGCCGCCCACGAACTTGTTGTAGCTGGCGATGTTCGACGGCTTCTCGGAAAGTTCGCCGGTCATCAGGGTCTTGGTGTGGCGGGTCTCGCTAAGCAGCGGGGCATCGTCGCGCATCGCATCGCGGACATTGAGCACCGGCGGGAGCAGTTCGTACTCGACCTTGATCTTCGCGAGCGCTTCTTCACAGACGTGCGGGTTAATGGCGGCGACGGCTGCGATGGCGTGGCCGCGGTAGAGCGCCTTTTCGCCGGCGAGGACGTTGTCGAGCGCTTCCTTGACGTTGATGGCACTCTCGCCGAGGTCCTCCATGCGGTCCTCAGCGCCGGCGAAGTCCGTCGCGGTCAAGACGGCGAAGACACCGGGATGGCGCTCGGCCTCGCTGGTATCGATCGAAAGGATGCGGGCGTGAGCGTGAGGGCTGCGCAGGATGCGGCCGTGGATGAGGCCGGGCAGCCGGATATCGGCGCCGTACTGGGCGCGCCCCGTGACCTTCTCCACCCCATCCGGGCGGATGGGCCGGGTGCCGATGACTTTGTATTCGGACTTTTCGACGGTGGTCATGGCTATTTCGACTCCTGGAGTTCGCCCGCAGCGCGCTGGACGGCACGAACGATCTTGTCATATCCGGTACAGCGGCAGAGATTGCCGGAGAGCCAGAAGCGGATGCGGTGTTCGTCGGGGTGGGGTTCGCGGTCGAGCAGCGCCTTGGCCGACATGATGAGGCCCGGGGTGCAGATGCCGCACTGGAGGGCGGCTTCTTCGAGGAAGGCCTGCTGGAGGGGATGGAGCTCGTCACCCTGGGCGAGCCCTTCGATGGTGGTGACCTCACGCCCGGCCGTTTCCACGGCGAGCATGCAGCACGCATTGACCACGCGGCCGTCGACGATGACCGAGCAGGCCCCGCAGTTCCCGTTGTTGCAGCCTTCCTTCGCGCCGGTCAGGCCAATCTCGTCCCGGAGCACTTCGAGGAGGCTCTGGCGGTCTTCGCAGAGGAAGTCGGTTTCGACGCCGTTGAGGCGGGTGGAGACGTGAGTACGGGGCATGGGTTAGCGGCTCTCCCGGATGCGCGGGAGCGCCCCTTCGAGCGCACGGACGGTGAGGACTTTCGTGAGGTGACGGCGCTGGGCGATGCCGCCGCGCATGTCGTCAATCGGGCTGGCTGCCGTTGCGGCTGCTTCGCCCGCTGCGGCGAAGGCCTCCGGGCTGGCCTGCTTGCCGATGAGCGCGGATGCGGCCGCAGGCACCAGCAAGGGTGTGGCGGCGACTGCGCCGATGGCGACCCGTGCGGCCGTGATGTTCCCGGAACCGTCGACGGTGATGTTCGCGCCCGAAGAGGCGACGGCGATGTCCATCTCGTTCCGGGGGATGAAGCGGTGGTAGAACGCGCCCGAATTCGGCGCCGGCGCAGGGATGTTCACCTGGAGCAGCACTTCGCCCGGCAGGAGGGTGTTGCGGCCGGGTCCGGCGAAGAACTCGGCGACCGGGAGTTCGCGGCGGCCGTTTGGACCGGCGATGACGAGCCGCGCATCGAGGGCGATGAGGGCCGGCGGCGAATCGGCTGCCGGGCTGGCGTTGCAGAGGTTGCCCCCCAGGCTGGCCCGCGACTGGATGGCCGTCCCGCCGATGATCGTGGCGGCATCGACGATGGCCGGGAAGCGCTTCCGCACCTCGGGGCTTTCGTAGAGTTCGGCGAGCGGCGTGGCCGCCCCAATCTCGAGGCCGCCATCAGCCGTGAAGCGGAACCCCGTGAGTTCCGGGATGCGTTTCAGGTCGATGAGCTGGTCGCAGCGGCGGCGGCCTTCGCGCAGCTGCACGATGATGTCGGTGCCGCCGGCGAGCAACAGCGATTGCTTGCCGTTCGCCAGCGCCCCAAACGCCTCGTCGAGTGAGCGGGGCGCAAGATAGGTAAATGCTTCCATGCACCTTCCCTGTGGAATGGGTAAGGCCCGTCCCATGGCATGGGCGGGCGCGGGGATGGCGGAAATCATAGCCCGCCCGCGGGAAGGTTGCTTGAAGGCCGGGCCGCCGGTGTGCCCGCTGGGTTTCGCGGCCTGTACACTTTCGGCAATGCGGCGAGCGCTCGTGCTTTTCATCATCGCCCTGGCAGTGGCGGCCATCCCGCTGGCCCGTGGGCCGGGCCAGGCGAACGCCCTCGGCGACTGGACCGTCGACAACTTCGACGTTGTCTACAACGTGCAGCCGGACGGGACGATTGAGGCGAAGGAAACGATCAATGTCGACTTCGGCCAGCTCGACCGGCACGGGATCTTTCGCTTCTTCTACACGGCCGTCCCCTGTGGGCAGCCGCTCGCCGGCGCGCAGCAGCCGGTCTATCCCTGCCCTTCGGGGTCCAACCGCGAATACGACTACTCCATCAAGAGTGTGACGCACGCCGACGGCAGCAAGTGGAAGTACGAAACCAAGCGCGAGCAGGGCAAACTCACCGTGAAGATCGGCGACGGCGATGTCTGGGTCACCGGCCGCCAGGACTACGTCATCACCTACACGCTGCGCGGCGCGTTCGACCGCTACGACGACCACGACGAGCTGTACTGGGACGCGAGCGGGACGTGGCAGGAGTCGTCGATAGAGAACTTCTCCCTGACCGTGAACCTCCCGCCCGGCGCGGACAGCCGGGCCGTCTGCTACGAAGGGTACGCGGGCTCGAACGAACCCTGCGTGGCTGAAGCCGCGGGGAACACCGTGGTCTACCGCAGCGCCCGGCCGCTTTCACCCAACGAGCAGTTGACGATTGTTGCTGGCTGGCAGCACGGCATCGTCGAAGTCGGTCCGCCTATGCTGCAGGACCGGGCAACGCTGAGCGACTTCTTCACGTTCGACGCGCTGGAGTTCGGCGGGCTCATCGGGAGCCTGGTGCTCGGCATTCTCGCCGTGTTTGGCGCGTGGTACCGGTTCGGCCGGGACAAGGCGTATGTGACGCTCCACTACCTCACCGAGGAGACGGCCGAACAGACGAAGCCGCTCTTCGGCGGTCCGCCGGTCGTGGTCGAGTTCCTGCCGCCGGACGATTTGCGCCCGGCCCAGATGGGCGTCCTCATCGATGAGCGGGCAGATACGCTCGATGTGACGGCGACGATCGTGGACCTCGCGGTTCGCGGCTACCTCCACATCACGGAACTCCCGAAGAAGGGCTGGTTCGGCCGGAATGACTGGAAGCTCAACAAGCTGAAGGAGCCGGATGACCTGAACCCGTTCGAGCGGAAGGTGTTCAACGGTCTCTTTTCGAGCGGCAACGAGGTCGAGCTTTCGGACCTGCGATACAAGTTCGCGACTCACCTGGCGAAGGCCAAGGACCTCATCTACAGCGACGCCATGAAACGGAAATGGTTTGCCCAGAAGCCGGAAACCGCACGCGGCATGTGGGTGCTCGTTGCGCTTGGGCTGATGTTCCTCGGCATCGGCCTCTCGTGCTTCACAGCCCTCGCGATTCATCGCGGGCTGATCTTCCTCGGGTTCATCCCGGCAGGGCTCGCGATGCTCATCATGTCCCGCTCGATGGCGAGCAGGACAGCCGCGGGCAACGAGATGATGCGTCGCGTGCTCGGCTTCCGGCTCTACATTTCGACCGCCGAGAAGTACCGGCAGCAGTTCAACGAGCAGGAGAACATCTTTGCGCGGTACCTGCCGTTCGCGATTGTGTTCGGCTGCGTGACGAAGTGGGCGAAAGCGTTCGAGGGCCTGGAAGCGACCGCCCAGGCGTCAACCTCGTCGTGGTACACGGGGACTGCGCCGTTCTCTGCGATGGCGTTTTCGAGCAACCTCCAGAGCTTCTCGAGTTCGGTTGGGAGCACGCTCAGCAGCACACAGTCGAGCGGCGGCTCCGGGTTCTCCAGCGGCTCGTCGGGCGGCGGCGGCGGTGGAGGCGGCGGCGGAAGCTGGTAGCGCCCCGGCTCGAACTACAACTGGTTCAGCCACTCCCGGAGCCGGTGCGGCACGTTCGTGATGATCCCGTCGACACCCGCTTCGACGACCCGCGCCCAGTCCTCAGGCTTGTCCACGGTCCACGTCCAGACCGTGACCTGGCGCTTCTTGGCCTTTTCGATGAGCGTCCGGTCGACCACATGATGCTCGACTGAGATGGCCTGGCCGTGGCGTTTCATCAGGCCGCCGAGGAGGCGGTCAACCACTTCGCCCCGGATCTGGCCGGTGATGATCGTCGCCGAAATGCGGGGCTCGGTGGCGCGGGCGCGTTCGACCATGATGGGGTTGAACGAGTGGATGGCAGTCCACGACTCGGCGTTGTGACGGCGAATGACCTCGACGACGGCATCGACGCAGGCCTGGTCCTGGTCCGGAGCGTCGGGCGTCGCCTTTAGTTCGCACATGACCGTGAACCGCCCGGCGACAAGCGCGAGTACCTGGTCGAGCGTGGGCACCGGTTCGCCGTCGCCGGCGTCGGCAGCTTGCAGTTCGGCGAGGGTCTTTTCACGCACCGGGCCGTGCAGGTTCGTCGTGCGGTCGACGGTGTCGTCGTGCATCAGCACGGGGACGCCATCAGCGCAGAGCTGGACATCGATTTCCATGCCTTCGACGCCGGCATCGATACAGGCGCGGACGCCCGCGAGGGTGTTGGCGGGCGCTTCGCCGGCTGCGCAGGCGTGGCCGAGGACGAGGACGTATGGCTTCATGGCGGCGACTCTACCGGTTCGCCGGGTACGGCGAAATCGGCGCGCTCAGCTGCCGCCGGTGGGGTTCCCGGGCCGTCGGGGCGTGGTCAGCCCACGGGCGAACCGGGCAAGCCGGCGGAAGCGCTCGATGCCAACCCTGAATCCGCTGCGGCGGGGCAGTTCGGCAAGGCCGCGCAATTGTTCGCCGAACCCGGTCATCACTGGCACGCCATGGCCGGGCAGGCCGGCATCAGGCGCCACGCGAGCAAAGTCGCGGATGGACTGGAGGTAGAGCGCGTCATCGGAGTTCGCGAACTTCATCGAGCGAGTGAGTTCGCCATCATGGCTGATGACAAGGTCGCCAGCGAAGGCTGCGCCCAGGCGGTCGACGATGTAGCAGTACGCGCCGGGGGTGTGGCCCGGCACGGGGATCGCGCGGATACCCGGCAGAGGCTCGGATTCGCCACTCAGCGGGAGGTCGACCGGGGTGTCTGCGGGCTGGCTTTTCGCGCGGCCGGTGAAGCGCCGCCACGGGTGCGTGCGGCCAAGCGTCGGATGGAGGACGAAGCCGCCATCGCGCGGGAGACAGTCGGCCTTGCCCAGCGCAACCCTGGCGCCCGTGGCCGAGCGGACGGCCGCAGCCGCGCCAGAGTGGTCGCGGTGTGCGTGCGTCAGGAGAATCGCCGAGAGCGGTCGGTCGTGCGCCTCGAGTGCGGCGAGGATGGCGGTAGCGCTCGAACCGAACCCGGTATCGATGAGCGCGAGCTGGCCGTCGTCGGCTTCGACGAGGAAGACGTTCGAGCCGCGGGTGCCGTGAAGCCACCACAGCCCGGGAGCAAGCAGATCGGCCACGAACACCTCTCTGGCTTCTCAGGGTACCTGCCTTTCCGTTCGCCGACATGGGTTGAATCTGGCAGGCACAACAGGTGCCATCTATGCCACCGATTAGTTTGTTTCAGGCTAACCATTTCTGGTAGCCTTTTCGAACCCTTACGTGAGAGTCAGCCTGATGGCCCAGCAACCCGCCCCAACCCTGGCCCTCGGCGACATCCTTGAGCAGCGGCAGAAGTGGGTGCTGCTCGGCTCGCTGATGTTGTGCATGTTCATCAGCGCACTCGACAACTCGATTGTCGCGACGGCGACGCCCCGCATCCTCGCGGACCTCGGCGGATTCTCGTTGCTTTCCTGGGTGTTCACGGTCTACATGCTGAGCTCCGTGGTCTGCGTCCCAATCGTGGGGAAGCTCTCAGACATGTTCGGGCGGAAGAAGTTCCTGCTGGCCGGCATCGCCACGTTCACCTTCGCCTCGGCCCTCGTGGGGGCGTCGCCGAACATGCTCTTCCTGATTGGGGCACGGGCGCTGCAGGGCATGGGCGGCGGAACCATCTTCTCCTGCGTGTTCGCCACTATCGGCGACCTGTTCACGCCGGCCGAACGCGGCAAGTACATGGGGTTCTTCACCGGGACGTTCAGCATGGCCTCGATCAGCGGGCCGCTGGTCGGCGGTGTGCTGACGGACACGCTGGGATGGCGCTGGTGCTTCTACGTGAACGTGCCGGTAGCCATCCTCGCGACGTACTTCATCACCCGGAACCTGCCGATGACCAAGAAGGGCGGCCGCATCTCACAGATTGACTTCGTCGGCGCAGGGTTGCTTTCGGCGGCGACGGTTTCGTTGCTGCTGGCGCTGGTATGGGCGCAGGAACGGTTCGGCTGGGCGTCGCCAGAGACGCTGGGGATGTTTGCGGCAAGCCTGGTTCTCGTGGTGCTGTTCGCGTTCCAGGAGGCCCGCCACCCGGAGGCCATCTTCCCGCTCCTCCTCTTCCGCAACCGCGTGTTTGTCCAGGCGAACGTGCTGGTGATGCTCACGGGGGCGGGTATCTTCGGCGCGATCCAGTACCTTCCCACGTTCGTCCAGACCGCGCTCAATACGTCGGCGACCGGCTCGGGCATCATCACCACGCCGCAGTCGCTCGGCCTGCTCGTGACCAGCTTCATCGGCGGCCAGCTGATGACGCGGACCGGGCGGTTCAAGTACCAGGTCATCTTCGGCGGTTGCCTGATCCTCCTCGCCACGGTGCTCCTCCACACCATCGGCGTGGGCGAAGCCAAGTGGCACATCGTGGTCTACATGGGCACCTACGGGCTGGGCGCTGGGCTCGTTTCGCCGACGATGTCGGTCATCACCCAGAGCGCCGTCGACCACATGTACATGGGCGTGGCGACGAGCGGACGGCAGTTCTTCATGCAGATCGGCCAGGTGCTGGGGACGGCAGTCTTCGGTGTGGTCCTCGCGACTTCGTTCACCGGGGCGATCCATGACCGCATCCCGCCGGAGACGGCGGCGACGCTCTCGCCGGCCACGCTGGCGAAGTTCGACGACCCGACGCTGTCGCTGGACCCGCGGAACTTCGAACCGGTGAAAGCGGAGATCCTCGCTCAGCCGGACGGCCAGCAGCACCTTGATGCCATCCTCGATGCGCAGAAGCACTCGGTGGCGAAGGCCGTCCAGAACATCTTCCTCGGCTCGACGCTCGCAGCGCTCGGCGTGCTCGTCCTCTGCATCACGATCCCGGAGATCCCGCTGCGGCGGAGCTTCAACTCGTCATCGACGGCGGCGGGGCAGGCCGAGACCACCCCGCTCGTCGAAGTGATCGAGATGGCCTGAACTACTGCTTCGGCCCGGTGTAGACGATCTCGAAGAGGATGTTGTCGGGCGACTTGAACATGACCTGGTAGTAGGTCTCGGTCTCGCTCGATGCAAAGTCGGGCCGATGGCGGGGGGTTTCGAACAGCGACTCGATTCCCTTGCCCGCGAGGTACGCGACCGCCTGGTCGACTTCGGCCTGGGTGCTGACGGCGATACCGATGTGGTTCATGCCCGCACCGTCGTAGTCGTTGCTGGCGCCGTTGGCGACCTCGAGGAACCAGAGGCTATCGTCCGCCTTGCCGCCGACGCCGAGCATGCCGTCGCCTTCGTAGACGGTGGGCCATTCGAGGAAGGCGAAGAGGTCCTTGTAGTAGGGCAGGTTGCCCTTGTTGATGTTGATCTGCAGATGGCCAAATCGTGCGTTCACAGTGTGTGCTCCATTCTTACTGCGCGGAAAACGCGCAACGGCAGCCACGGTAACGCATCCCGCGATCTGCTCGAAGCGGCGCACGTCACCGTGGCAGCGGGAACTCTTCCAGGTACCCCGCGTACTCGGGCTCGACATCGATGGCAAGCGTCGCGAGGAGGCGAACGACGCCGCAGTAGAACGCGATCGTGACCACGAGGTCGGTCAGGTGCTCATCGCCGAGTTCGGACCGTAGGAGCGCGAAGGTGCCGTCATCGACGGGCTTATCCGCGGCCATCTGGCGGGCCGCCTTCAGCACGGCGCGGGCGAGCGGCTCAAGCTCGGATGGCTCGCCGCGTGTCTCGGTGGCCAACGCGCGAATGTCGGCATCAGAGACGCCGAACTCGCGGCCAATCTTGATGTGGTGGGAGTATTCGTACTCGGACCGCGCCACGTAGCCAACCTGGAGGATGGCCAACTCTCGCAGCCGGCCGTCGAGCGGGCTCTGGTTGCGGATGTAGCCGCCGAGGCGGCTGAACGCGCGCGCTGCCCCCGGGCTATTCACGAGCGCCCGGTTGAGATTGATTTCGCGGGCGAGCAGGACCTGGTCGTCAGGTTTCAGGTCGGCCTTCGAGCGATAGGGAATGCGAGCCATCGGGTCTCCTGTCAGTTGGTGTCGCGCTCGGGGCCGCGCAGAGTGACGCCGCCATCGACCGCGAGCACCTGGCCCGTGATGTAGCGAGCCTGATCCGAAAGCAGGAAGCGCACGGCGTTGCCGACGTCCCAGCCCGTTCCTTCGATGCCAAGCAGCGAGGCCTTCTTCCGCTGTTCGCGAGCCGCGTCGCTCATACCGGGACCGAAGACCATCGGTGTGAAGACAGGGCCCGGCGCGACGCAGTTCACGCGGATGCCCTCCGGGCCGTGGTCGACGGCCATCGCCTTCGTCAGCGCGATGACGGCGCCTTTCGAGACCGAGTACGACGTGAGGCCCCGCGGCCGCAGCGCAGAAATCGAGGCAACGTTGACGATGGCGCCGCCCCCGCCGGACGCGACCATCGCGGGAATGGCGAACTTCGAGACGAGGAACATGCTCTCGACGTTGACCTGCATCACCCGCCGCCAGCTTTCGGCCGGCTCATCGACGACACTGCCCCGGCTGCCAATGCCGACGTTGTTATCGAGGAGGTCGAGCCGCCCGAAGCGGTCCACGACCCGTTCGATGAGGTCACGGCATTCGCTCTCGACGATGACGTTTGCCGCCGCTGCCGCTGCTTCGCCGCCTTCGGCTTCGATCATCTCGACGGTGCGCTGGGCCAGTTCGAGCTTGCGGTCGGCGACGAACACTCTGGCGCCGGCACGGGCCAACAGGATGGCGGTGGCGCGGCCGTTGCCGATACCGTCGCCGGCAGCGCCGCCTCCGCTGACCAGCGCGACCTTTCCGCGCAGGCCGAGTTCGGCCTCGAGTCCGGGGTTTCCTGCCATCTGCGCCTCCCTGCGGGCGCGAGGCTAGACGGTTGAGGCGCTGGCGGCAACACGCGTAGGCTCCAGCCACAACGCTGGAGGACAAACCTATGCCCGACCATGCCGCCTGGCTCGACCAGGTCCAGGAAGAAGTCATCGAACCGGAGCGCCGCATCTGCGACCCGCACCACCACCTCTGGGACCGGAACGGCAACCGCTACCTGCTCGACGAACTGTTGGCCGACACCGGCAGCGGGCACAACGTGGTGAGCACGGTCTTCGTCGAGTGCCTTTCGATGTACCGCGCCGGCGGCCCCGAAGAGTTGCGCCCGGTCGGCGAGACCGAGTTCGTACAGGGAGTCGCGGCGATGTCGGCGAGCGGCGGATACGGGCCGATGCGGGCGTGTTCCGCGATTATCGGCCGGGCGACCCTGAGCATGGGCGCGGCAGCCGGCGCCGTACTCGACGCCCACATCGCGGCAAGCCCGAATCGCTTCCGCGGCATCCGCGACGCCGCCGGCTGGGACCCGAGCCCGGACGTCCGCAACAGCCACACGAACCCGCCGGAGCATCTCTTCCTGGATGCACAGTTCCGCGAGGGGATGAAGGAACTCGAACGGCGCGGGCTGGTGTTCGAAGCCTGGCACTACCACACGCAGATCCCGGAGTTGACGAGCCTTGCGCGGGCGTTCCCGGGGGTCACCATCGTGCTGGACCACTTCGGCGGCCCGCTGGGCATCGGGCCGTACGAAGGCCGCGCCGACGAGGTGTTCGAGGACTGGCGAAAGAACATCGACGACCTCGCAACGTGCCCGAACGTCGTCGCCAAGCTTGGCGGCATCAACATGCCGATCAACGGCTTCGGCTGGCATAAGCGGGCGGTCCCGCCGACGTCGGACGAACTGGTTGCTGCGACGCGCCGCTACTACGAGCACACGATCGACCGGTTCGGACCCGGGCGCTGCATGTTCGAAAGCAACTTCCCGGTGGACAGGGAGAGCTGTTCGTACCGGGTGCTCTGGAACGCTTTCAAGAAGCTTGCGGCGGGCCACCCGGAGGACGAGAAGGACGCGATGTTCTACGGCACGGCGACGCGGGTCTACCGCATCGAAGAAGAAGGCTGACCCGCGCGGCCAGAGGACCTGTATGCTCCGGGCAAACACGGGGGTGACCAATGGGAGAACGAGTGAAGGGAAAGGTCGCGGTGGTCTTCGGCGGCGGCCAGACACCGGGCGAGACCATCGGGAACGGACGGGCCACCTGCCTGCTGCTGGCTGACGAAGGGGCCACCGTCGCGGTAGTGGACCGTGACCTCGCGTCGGCTGAGGAAACGGTCGGACTCATCGCCCAGCGCGGGGGAAC
>JBDHWA010000033.1:0-11669 GCA_039809945.1 Dehalococcoidia bacterium
CTGAACGTCCGCCTCGGCTCGACCGTCCTCGCCACCAGCTCGGTGCGCTTCGCCTCGCTTGGCAGCGTGAACGTCCGGGTCACCCTCAACGCCGGCATCGATGCTGCAGCCCGCACCTGGCGGTACGAGGTGGTCTCCGCCTCCGGCCAGATCGTGGCCACGCTCACGGCCAACACCAGCGGCGATGCGCCTGTTTCGACCGTGACGGCGACGGGTCTGCCCTTCGGCTTCTACACCGTCCGCCAGGTCCTTGGCGGCGACACCCGGACGGCCTGCGACGGCAACGCCTTCTACGTGGTACAGGCGCCCGTTTCCGCGGAAACCACCGTCGAACTGGCATCTGCTGAAACGTCGGTGGCGTTCACCATCGCTCCCTGCCCGGGCATCCCGGACCTCGAAGTCTCGATCCCGATCGACACCATCGCGCAGCCCGGCACCGTCGGCGACGCTGATGTGGAGCCGGGTGTGACCCCCATCAGCGAAGTGCGCGGCACCCGCCAGGAAGGCCCCGGGGAGCCGCTCCCGCCTGCCGCCGGCAACACAATGACGGCCCCGGCTTCAAACGCGAACACGCTCCTGTTGCTCCTCGGCGGGCTCGGTCTGCTCGCCCCGGGGGCAACGCTCCTCGTCGCAGCCCAACGGACACGCCGGGAGAAGTAACCCGGTTCCTACCTCGAGTCGTTGGTCAGGAGGCAAACCCCGGCGCGCGCTGGCCCGCGCGCCGGGGTTAACTCTTTCCCGTGCCCGGGCGTTTGTTTTTACATACCGAAGCTTGACCGGGAGTCAGGCTTCGGCCATAACTGGCACAATCCATAGGCCGGTGATGATGGGTCGAGACGTCATCGCCGTGTCCCGCTTCACACGCCCGGCGGGGTGCGTTGCACAGGTCCCAGGGGGACTTCATGGCGCATCACACCCGGCGGATCTTCCTTCCAACCGCCCTGCTTCTTCTCATCATGCTGATCGCGGCTGGCAGCAACGCCATGCCCGTCAGCGTGAAGGCGGTCTTCGATCCGAACGGGCCTGCGTTGGATCCGCTCTCCACGTACGACACCTCGACCAATCCGGTTGAGGTAAAGCAGCCACCGGCCCTCCTCGCCGGGACGGTTTCGCACCGCCTTCCTGCAAGTGCAGCCACGCGCAACGGTTACTGCGTCGACGTCAACATTGACGGAATCGAACCCGTTGGCGGCCCCACCGGCGATATGGGCTTCCGCATCACCGCAACCGAACCGATCGACCCCAACGCGCCGCCGCTTATCAACGTTCTCCTGCCGGCCGGCGCCACCTACGTCGATGGTTTCGTCGCCGGCGCTTCGGTTTCCTCGTTGAATGCCGGCGTGGGCAGCACGGCCGACGACGTGTACTGCGTCGTTCCGTTCGCTCCGGATGGCTACAAGAAACTCCATGTCTCGTGGGCGTACCTCGATACCGGCGGCGTCCAGCAGGTCATCACACTCCCCGACATCCCAATTCGCACGGTTACGCTCGACAAGATCGGTAATGGCCTCGTTGGTGCGCCCGCCGAAGTCTGCACCGTCGGCTGGGACAGCACGTTCCTGACCGGTCGAACCTCGAACGCTGGCGGACTCTCGGGAACGAACCCCGATCCGGTCAACAAGGTTGTCCCAGCGGACTTCGTCGTCACCGGCGCTATGAACGGGATCGTCACCGTAGATTACGTGCGCCAGGTCGGCCCCGAGTGGTGCGCCGGCATCGCCTCGACCACGAATGAGGACAACCTGCAGGTCACCTTCAACTTCGATGCCGTCTACAACCGCGTGACGACGACAACGCGCGACAATGACGAGGACGACCAGCCGGTTCCGGTCAGCCCGCAGCTCCCTGCCGACCGCCTCGTCGACATCCGTGACATCGTTGAGTTGCGCCATGTGACCATGGACGGCGAAGTTCCACCGCGCCAGTCGTCCGGCCCGCTCGTTATCAACTCGCCCCACTACATCTGCCTCATCGGTACTGATGGCACGGTGGACAGCCTCCTTGCGAACCAGATCCACTTCCAGCCGGCATCGCCGCCCGATGCTCCCGGCGCCGGGAACATCCAGGTGTTCACCAAGACGGCGGCGAACAACCCGCGCCTGGGCGGCGTCGCGAACAACACCCTCTGCTTCGTCTACACCTCTGCATCGCCCGGCGAGCAGACGGTCTGGGTGAACTTCACGAACAACGGCATCGCCGACCAGGCGTTCTTCGACTCCGACGGTGACGGGAATGGCGTGACCTCGGCCGAAGGCATCGCTGCCGGCCCGCTCGTCACCGAATGGAACACCATCGACCGCACCGTGCTCAGCAACGGCAATTCGTTCACTGAGGGCGTGGTCACCTACGGCGAAATCGACGTCCCGCTCCAGTTCAACCTGGCCGACGGCACCTTTATCGGCTCGACCTCCGTCACGGAGTGGGTGCTGGGCAAGCACAAGACAGCGGGCAAGGACAAGACCAACCAGCTGCTCGACGGCGTGCTCATCCGCGCCGAAATCGTTGGGAACTGCGGCTATTTCGTGGTCCCCGACGACAGCCAGCCAAAGGTCATTACCGGCGTCAGCATCGGCGGTCTCCTCGACCTCAACAATTTCACCTCAGACCCCTTCGCCGCGTTCGGCGGCGATACGAACGCCGGGGTCGACAGCCTCGAGATCAGCACCCTCAATGGCGGTGGGTGCGGCACGAACGAAAAAGCCCGCGTCCGCGTGAACGTCTACTACCCGAACGCGACGGACACCCCGGCCGCGCCAGAGGAATGGGTCGACCTCACCTACAGCTTCATCCCGGCTATGAAGGTCCCGACCGTCGCCTGGGCCGGGCAGATCGTCCCGATTACCTACGCGATTTCGAGCAACACCTCGTGCACTGGTCAGACCGTCCAGTTCGTGCGGCCGAAGGGCCAGCCGGGCACATTCCTTGCCGGACCGGGAGTCACCCTCAACGGGCCAGACCACGCCACGATGGACCTCGGCAGCGGCTGCTCGGCAACGATTCGCTACGAAAGCGAGGACCCGGGCGAGGTCGACGTCGAGATGTTCATCCAGAACAACAACTACACCAAGATTGCCCGGCCGATCTTCTTCCTCGTCTTTGAAGACATCTCCGTCGAGGCGACCCCGGACCAATTCGTTTCGACCTTCGGCGATGCCACGGCGTCCGTTCGCGGTTACTTCGTCGGGACGAATCCGTCGGGCCGGCCCGAAGAGAAGAAGGCCGACGGCCGCACGGTCCCGAAGGACCGCTGGATCCTGCCGACGGACTGGGAACTGCTGAAGGGCCAGTCGAACCTCCGCAACCCGTGGGGAAGCATCCAGATGCCCGCCGCCATCGTCTCGTTCTTCATGCAGGACGAGTCGGTGCTCAACAACTACAAGGCGAGCGTGAAGAAGGGCGCTTCCGGCTTCTTTATCCCGGACTCCGTCAACGACTACTCCTTCAACGTCCACCCCACCACGAAGGTCCCGTCGGCCCTCGGTTCGGTGCGCAAGCCGCGCATCATGAGCCAGCCATCGGAGACTGACGGCACTGCCTCGGTCGATACCTTCGGCGACTTCAACCTCAGCTACGAGGACTGCGTAGCAAACGCCATCAACAAGAACCCGCAGTGCAAGCCCGAGGACATCGCCGGGCGCACCCGCTACTACGCGACGGTCGAGTACCCCCAGGACGGCAACCGCGGCAAGTTCCCGGCTATCGCCAGCAACGTCGTTGAGACGGTCTGGCGCTGGGCCGGCTATAAGGACGTGACCGTCGTCTCCACCGATTCGCCGCAGATCAAGTACGTCGTCGCCCACCTGCGTGACCGTGACGGCTTCTGCGATGCTGCGAACTACAACAACACCCTCGGCGTCCCCGTGCGCTTCGAAATCGATGCCGGCGGCGGTGTCATCATCGACGCGGCCGACCAGCCGTACACCATCAATGGCACGCGCCGCTTCGCCACCGCGACGACCTTCGACACACTCGACGTGAACGGCCGCCCGCTGAACGCCGGCATCGCGAAGCCGCCGCTCATTGCAGAGCAGCCGGACGAGTGCCAGGCATGGATCAAGGTCAGCAACAGCCTCCTCCAGCCGACGAACGTCACCGTCACGTTCCCCGCACCGCCGTCGCCCGTGCCGGGTGACATTCGCATCACGAACCTCCAGTGCACCGGCCAGGAGACGATCACCGTTAAGAACTTCGGCTCGAACGTCGTCAACCTTGGCGGCTTCGCCCTGAAGAGCGCGGGCACGGACGTGGGCATCGCCGAAGAGCTCGACCTCATCGGCGTGCTCGGTCCGGGCGAAAGCAAGACCTTTGTCGGCGGTCCGGGCGCCGCCACGGAGAACTGGATTGGCACGCAGAGCGAGGTGTTCTCGGGTTCGTCCGACTTCGCCTCGGTCGTCTGGGAAGACTTCGCGCTTAGCACGATGTTCTGCGACGGCACGAGCCTGACGCAGACCCCGCCGGCCTCGTTCCCGCCAGACGGCGAGGGCGAAATCGTGATGGACATCGTGGTCCAGTTCGGCAATGAAAATGACATCCCGCTTATCGCCGGGTGGAACCTTGTGCCGACCGGCGCCGGCACCGTGAAAATCGCTGACGCCTTCGCCGGTCATGAAAGCGATGTAGTGGCCGTCTATGCCTGGGACTCGACGCTCCAGGAGTGGCGCCACTACATCCCGGGGATCCCGCCGAGCCCGACGGTCATCGACGAGATTGGGAACGGCCTCGTGCTCTGGGTGTTGGTCAAGCAGCCGTTTACGCTGACGCTCCCGAAGTAGTGCGCTTAGCAGGCCTCCTCCGTACCCTCGGAGGAGGCCGTTTACCTTCGCACTGGTGTAGTTGATGACTCTCGTTTCCCCTTCCGCGCGGCGCGCGGCGTTCCTGTCCGCTGCCGCCGCCATGGCGCTGCTCCTCATCCCGCAGGCGTACGCGCAGTTCAATCCCCCGTCCACCGTTTTCGGGTCCATCGCCGATTCCGCAGGCCCGGTCGATGCAGGCCTGACTGTCGAGGCCTACATCGACGGCAAGCTCTGCGGAACGAAAGGCCGCACCGAGTTCACCGGCGAAGGTTCGGCCCGGGTCACGGTTTACGTGGTCGATGTGGTGTCCGAATCACAGACGGCCGGGTGCGGCAAGGAAGGCAAAGAGGTCAAGATCAAGGTCGGCGACCGGATGGCCGCACAGTCTGCGAAGTGGGCCCCCGGCCCCGTCCAGCTCGACCTGACATTCGGCTCGGCATCGCCCGCCGCAATCCCGACGTTCACGCCCGCGCCGACGAAGACGCCCGACCCGGCAGCCACTCAGGCGCCGGGGCAGACGCCCGGGCAGACGCAAACGGCACAGCAGGTCGCGACGATCCCGCCGGGCTCGCCAGGTGCGGGGTCTCCCGTGCCCACGTCGCCACGCGGCGGCATCACCAGCGCCACGCCGGGCCAGGCCCCCGCGACGGGCGGCGGTGACTCTGGCGGGGCGCCAGTCTGGGCCATCGCGCTGCTTATCCTCGGTGGCCTCGGAGCCATCGGCGGCGGCGTTGGTTACTACATGGCCCGAGGCAACAAGGACAACGGCTCAGACAGCTTCACGCCCCCGGACGCCGAATAGCGCACTCCCTCCGAGACCACACACAACGAAGGCGCTCCAATCCGGAGCGCCTTCGTGATTTGGCAGGCGGTTCGGGGGCCGCTCAGCCGGGCTCAGCCAAGGAAGATCATCGTGTAGAAATGGCGCCCGTCCGGGACGGTGATTTCGCCTACGCCGATGCGCGAGAAGTCGGTGGCCATGATGTTCGCGCGGTGTGTCGGGCTGGCCATCAGGCCGCGAATCGCTTCGTCGCCGGCCGTGGCCACTGGCCAGTTATTCATGGCCAGGTTTTCGCCCGCCCATGCGTAGGACGTATAGCCGAAGTAGGCCAGGAGTTCCGTGTACATCGAGTACCCGTAAGGGTCCCGGTGCGCGAAGTAGTTCTGGTCGACCAGTTGCTGCGAGCGCGTCCGGGCGATCTTCGTCAGCCCCGAATCGAGGACGTACGGCGCGAGCCCTTCCTTCGCGCGCTCCGCGTTGATCAGGTTGAAGAGGGTCAATTCCATGCCCGTTGGTCCCGCCGAAGACACGGCCGGGACGTAGAAGTTGGGCTTCGCACTGGCAGCCGGCTCAGCTGCAGGCTGGGATTCCTGGACGGGCGCTGGTTGCGGTGCCGCGGCCGGTGCTGCCGGGGCCTGTGCAACCGGCGCCGCCGCGGGTGCGACGGGCGCGGCGGGCGCGATGGGTTCCGGTTGTGCTGGCTCGGCGGGTGCTGCCGGGGCCGGTACGTACCAGCCAGCGAATGCCGCGTTGAACGCGATCGGGAGCTCAATCGAAGCTGGAGGGTTCACGCCCTCGCTCGGTCCAACCTCCAGGGTTGGCGGCGCGAAGACCGGCGCTTCGTCCACGACGAAGACCGCTGGCGCGGTCACCGGGCTGATGTGCGCGCGGGTCGTGTCGCCGCCGCCGGGCCATGTAGCGATGCCAACGCCAATGGCCGCGCCCGCGAGGATCCCTGCCGCGTAGAGCGGCGTGTAGCGGCCCGGACGCCATTCGCGCGCCGCCTCAGCGGTTGGTCCGAGCCGTGTTGTTTCGAAGCCTGCCATGTCCGTCCCCCCGGCAACCCGCAAGCTCGGTGGAGGTTTCCACCCGGGTCACAGATGGGGGTTCGGCGGGGCGCACTGCCGCCCGCATGGACACCAGGCGGCCGGACTGGTTACAGCTCCGGGGCACGGTCACCATCCGTCCCCTTAAGGGTCTCGCGGGCCTACCTAGGGGTGTCCTAAGGGTGTATGCGTGGGGGCAGAACTATGAGAAATCCGTATAAGCAGCCGCCCGCCAGGAGACGTGTGAGGCTCAGATGCAGCCGTTGCGTCCCGCGGCGATTACTGGCCCGATCGAAACCGGTGCGAACACCGTCGTCTCGCGCCAACCGTCCTGCAACGGGTAGGCGCCGGTCACATCGACGAAGTAGTTGTCGTTCTTGCCCGTCGGGTCCGCTTCTGCAAACGGCGGGTAGCAGATGATCCTGACGTACGAACTCCCGCACTTTTCGGTCTCCCGGTTCAGGTCGCAGGCCGAATACGTCGACGGGTGCGGCGGCGCGCCGACTGTCGGTGCGACCGTCGGCGGCAGTGATGTCGGCGTGGCTGTCGCGGTTGGCGCCGGGGTGTTCGTCGGGGCGGTGGTTGGTGTGGCTGTGGGCGTCCCTTCAGTCGGGCGAGGCGTTGGCGTCCCGGGTGTCGTAGTGGCCGACGGCGTGCCTGAAGGCGAAGGGGACGCGGACACCGAAGCCGAAGCGCTCGCGGAGGGTGACGCGCTTGCGTTCGGCGTGACGGTGCGCGTGGTCACCGGGATCACCGTTGAGGGCGTGATTTGCTGGGTCGGGTTGTTTGCGGCGGCGTTCGTCGAACCGTTGCCGTCGTCGTCCCGCGTCAGGAAGACGGCGAGCGCGAGGAACCCGAGGACGCCGGCGACGGCAATCGCAAGGAGCGCGACGCGCCGCGGGATGCCCGGTTCTCCGCCTGACGGCGGCCGTTCGACCAGGACTCCCTGCGTTCGAGGGCGGTAGATCGGCTCTGGCTCGGGCGGGTACTCGTAGGTCTCGGGCGCTTCCATCAGGTCGCTGCCAGGGATGTACCCGTGGTCGACGGGGGCATCGCTCAGCGGCGCAGGCGGCTCCGGAGACCACGCGTCTGGCTCGGGTTCCGGCGGCGTGGGCGCCTGCCCTGGTTGCCGCCGGGGCGCAGCCGGTTGCGGCATTGGCACCACACCGTGGCGCTGGAAGGGGTCGCTTCGGCGGCGCGTTGCCGGCGCTTCTCCGCGCCCGTTGCCGCCGACGTAACCCGCAGGCGCGGCAACGGCGCCGGCCCCGCCGACCAGCTGGTCCAGCAGCGGCTGCGGCTCGATGCGGAGGTAGTTCGCGTAGGAACGGATGAAGCCGCGGACATAGACGGGCGCGGGCAGCTCTTCGAACTGCTCGGCTTCGAGCGCCTCCAGGAAGCGGGCTGAAATCCGCGTTTCCTGGGCGACTTCGGCAATGCTGAGTCCACGGCGTTCCCGCGTGGAACGCAGCGTGTCACCAATCCCCGCCACGGCTCCTCCCATAAGGTGGGGACATAAGGTATGCGGAAATCGTGAACAACGTCCAGTCCGGGAGGTTGTCCGAGTCTGGCGGGACCGTACGATAGCCAGCGATGCGGCTGCTTTTCGGTGGGCTTTGCGTTGCTTTCGGGCTCACCGTTTTCGGTGGCACGGCCTTCGCCCAACCCCAGATCCCGGCCACCTTTTTCGGCTCCGTGACCGTCGACGGGAAGCCAGCGGCGGCCGGACTCGACGTTCGCGCGTTCGTCAACGGCCAGGACTGCACCCAGGCCGCCCCCGGCGAGCGGCCCGTGATCCGCGACGGCGAGGCGGCCCTCTACGTGCTCAGCGTTGTGCACGAATCCCAGCGGCCGGGCTGCGCGCGAGACGGCGCCGCAGTCACCTTCACGATCGGTGGACGGGCTGCCGTCCAGTCGGCGAAGTGGACGCCCGGGCCGAACCACCTCGACATCAGCACCGGTGCGGCGCCCCCAATCCCGCTGCCATCACCGACCGGGACAATTGGCGCGATCATCGCGACCGCGACCTCCGAGGCCGTGCCGTCGCCGGCGCCCACGCTCGCCAGGCCCACCGGGGCGCCGCCCACCGATGACGTGACCTTCCCGATGAGCACCGTTGGGCCGCCCGGACGTACGCCCGCGAATGAAACCGCCGCCGCGGCCGAAGACGACGGCGCGCCGCTCCTCGGCATCGTTGCAGGCGTCCTCGCGGTGCTTGGCGTGGCCGGCGCTGCAGGCGGTTTCGCCCTTTCCCGACGGCGGGGCAAGCCCGGCGCTTAATCTTGCCTTCGCGGCCGTCGTATACCATATGGGGAAGGCATCGCCACCGACGTATGAGAGTTCTGCCGTACATCGCTATCTTTGTCTTCGTCGCCGGGCTCTCGCTGCTGGTGGCGGGTTTCGCATTCTCGACCGAATCGGCGCCGGCGCCCGCAGTCACGGCCGCACCATTCGATTTCCGCACCCCCGTCGAGTCGACGCCCACCGAGGCGCCCACTGACGTCCCAACGGTCACGCCTACGGCAACGCCGGTGCCGTTCGACGGTCCCCTCGCCCGCATGCTGGCCCCGGAAGTCGGCATCGATAACGCCATCGAAGAGATTGGCAAGACTGGCAACCAGCTCGACACGCCGAAGGACGCGGTCAACAAGGTTGGCTGGTACTACATTTACGATAAGCCGGGGTACGGCGGGAACGCCGTCTTCGCCGCCCACGTCAACTACAACTTCAAGAATGGGCCGTTCGCCAACCTCGCAAAGGTCAAACCCGGAGACCAGATCTCCATTCAGATGGATGGCGGCCCCACCTACACCTACTCCGTTATCTTCTATCAGCGCTACGACGTCGACAAAATCCCCATGGGCGAACTGATCGACGCGCCCCAAAAGCCTGCCGGCGACGAATGGATAACCCTCATCACCTGCGGTGGACGTTTCCAGGCGACCGAGCCGAACGGCCTCGGGCACTACCTCGACCGCGACGTCGTCATCGCCCGGCGGATTTCCTGAGGCGAGGCGCACCCTTAACGCCGCGTTTCCCGGCTTTGGCGGAAATCTGTTGCGTTCCCACTCCCTTTGATACGGTGATTTGACCCCACCCCGGTCCCGGAGCACGACATTTGAAGTTGGTCCGCACCCTTTCGATCGCCGTTTTCGCGCTCGGCGCCATCCTCCTCACGGTTGGCGTGGCCTGCAGCGGCGGCGATGACGATGCCACCCCGACGAGCACGCCAGCGCCTACTGAAGCGGCAACCAGCACGGCGACGCCCACGAACACGCCCCCGCCCACGCCGACGGCAACGCCGACCCCCTTCGACGGCAAGGTGGCGCGCCTCAAGATCCCGCGCTTTAACGTCGATGCGCCGATCGAGGACCTCGGCATCAACTCCCGGAACGAATTGGACACGCCGAAGGACACCAATAAGTCCGTTGGCTGGTACGACATCTACGACAAGCCGGGCTTCGGCGGAAATGCGCTCTTCTCCGCGCACGTCTACTACCACAGCATCCCGGCGCCGTTCGTGAACCTCGCCAAGAGCGCCGAAGGCGACAAGATCGTCGTCCAGATGGAGAACGGGACCGAGTACACCTACACGGTTATCTCCAACAAGCGGTACAACCGCGAGACGATGGACATGGGCGCCATCATCTGGCCAAAGGAGAAGGCCGACTACGACGAGTGGGTCACGCTCATCACCTGCGGCGGTGAACTCGACTCAACCGGCCAGGAGTACATCTCCCGCGACGTCATCGTGGCAAAGCGCGTCTACAACTAGCGCCCTTCACGCGAGCCTGGAGGAAAGGGCCGGTCACTGACCGGCCCTTTTCGCTGCCGGGTAAGGGTTTTGCCCACCGGGATCGAGGAGGTCGCCCGCGGCGGGCGTGGGCATCTCCCCATTAAGGGCCACCGTGGCCGGTCATACGCTGACCACCAAGGACGGGCATGCCTGTGCCCGTAGGAGGTTGGCGTGATGCGTCTTCGCTATCTGGTGGCCACGCTCGCGATGGCGGCAACGGTGGGGTTTGCGGCGTTCGCCGGCCGCGGCGGCGATGCTTCGGCGGCCCAGCTGCTGCGCGGCTGGAACAACATCTCCTACCTCGGCTCGTCAGCCGCGCCGGCTTCGGCTCTGAACGGCATCACCGGCCAGTACAGCGCCGTCTACAAGTGGGACCCGTCCACCCAGGCCTACCAGCTCTACGCGCCGGGCGTGCCCGGCTTCGTCAACACCCTCACGCAGATCAACCCCGGCGATGCCATCTGGGTGAACTACACCCAGAACCAGGGCGAAATCAACACCGGTTCTGTCGGCAGCACCGCGCCAACGGGCGGTTCGGGCAAGCTCTCCATCGCCGCCAGCACCTTCGTCCCCATGAGTGACCTCGCGGTCTACGAGAAGAGCTTCAACCAGCTCAACCCGGTGGCGAACGATGTGGCTTCGCAGCGCTACTACGCCCCGCTGAACCTGCCCCAGGGCGCCACCATCACCACCATGACCGCCGCCTTCGAAGGCTCCGGCGACACTGTCAAGATCCGCCTCGACTACACGGCCATCACGAACGGCGACACCTCGTCGGCGGTCTACAAGCTTGCGGAGGTGCTTTCCAGCGCCGGTAGTTCGCCCCAGACCGCCACCGCCTTCAACCACACGGTCGATAACGGGGCGAACGTCTACTTCCTCGTGGTCGACCTGACTGGCGGGCCTTCTTCGAAGCTGCGCGGCGTCTCCGTGAGTTACACCTACTAGGAGCGCCTCATGAGCACGCAGGGATATGCGCTCCACCGCCGCCGGGCGGTCAGCCGTTGGCTCCTCGCGATCGCACTGGCGGCCGTCGCGGCCCTCGCGGTTTCGCTGCCCCAGCGGGAGGCTCTCGCGATCACCGAGGGTGACGTCCAGTTCTCGGTGACCCAGACGCCGGCGGGCGACGCCACTGTCCAGGTCGGCTCCACACTCACCCTCGACGTCGCGATGACCGTCACGACTGCACCGGTCGGCATCCCCCTCTACTTCGAATATGACTACCCCGCGGGGCTGTCCTTCGTGAGCGGTGTCTC
>JBDHWA010000034.1:0-11204 GCA_039809945.1 Dehalococcoidia bacterium
AGGTGGACATAGTACGCGCCGTCGATGCCCACGAGCGCCCCCGCGGCCGCGCCGATGAACGGCCCGGCGAAGTTGCCCACGCGATTCACCCCGCCGAGCGTCGAGAGCGCGCGCCCGCGGAGGTGAACCGGCATTACATCGGTCACGTAGCTCAGGCGGGCGAGCAGCCAGACCGCCCAGCCGCACCCCATGAGGAACGTGGAACCGGCGAATACAAGGATGCCCGGGCTGAAGGCCGATCCGAGCAGGCCAACGATGACCAGCAGCGTCCCGGCCACCATCGCGCGGGATTCTCCGAAACGGCTGACGAGCCAGCCGGCCGGGATGTCGAAGGCGAGCACGCCCATCCCGCGCAGCGCGACGATGAACCCGGCGAGCGCGACCGAAGCGCCTTCGTCACGCGCCGCGAGGGCGACGATAGGGATGACGGCGCCCTGGCCTACCGCGAACAGAAAGGTCGGCAGATAGACGGGCAGTCCGAGCGAACGGATCGTCGCCGGTTGCGCTGGCGATGCTGCAGCCACTGGGATCGGAATCCTACCCCGCCGCGCGCAACCGGATACCGGACTCGGCGCTATCCCCCGAAGGCTGTCACCCGGTTCGGCTCTTCGTAGGGCATACGGCCGATGTCCGCGATCGCCGCAGCGATATCGAGGCGCGGGACGGCCTGGGCCTCGCGGCAGTAGACGAAGGCCGCCGCGGAGTAGTCATCGACGCGTTCAGCGATGCCCGCAGCGTGCATTCCGGCCCAGGGCTTCATGCGCCAGCCTGCGCCGGCTGCCGGATTCGTCCGGTTGTAGGCTTCGAACTCGGCCTCCTGGTCCTCACGGAAGGACTCGTAGCCAATCTGCTGGATGGTCACCTTCAGCTCTTCGCGGAAGACAATGGGGTCCGGGACATGCCAGCGGTAGAAGCTGATGAAGTCCGGCACGCTGCCCTTGCGGCCTTCCGGCTGGGCCTGCAGGGGCGCGCCGGCATAGTGCGCGAAGTGCGGCCCCATGCCCCATGCGCTGCCCACGTAATCCTCGAGGCCGGTCCCGCAGATGGTCGGGAACTCGCTGTCGCCGTCGAGATAGACCTTCAGTTCGCCCTCGCCGTACCAGCCCGCCGGGTCGATGGTGCGGATGCCGACGGCGCAGCCGAGGAAGCGGCCCGGCCCGCGCAGGCCTTCGGCGATGACGAAGTCCCGGTACATCACCGTCGGGTTCTCGCGGCGGAAGCTCACATGGAGGTAGCCGGCATCGGCCGGCAGTTCCTTTTCGAGGGTGTAGTCGACCTGGTAGTAGAACGATTGCGGCCGCGCCGAACTGTTCGTGATGACCATCCGGAAACGCTCGCGGAAGGGCATCGGGAAGTAGGCGTTGAAGCCGCGCCCCTCCTGCGCCGAGGTCATCGCCGAGTGGTACGCCACCGGCCTCCCGCAGGCCAGCCCGAAGAAGTCGAGGCAGGGCACGGAGATCGACGGCTCGCTCATGCCGTCGTAGTAGACCTCGATCCAGAGGGCGCGCATGACCTCGGGCCGCGCCGGCGGGAAGGTCATCCAGATGTGGCGAATCGTCCCCGGGCCGGCGATATCGGCCAGTTCGACCGTCTCGCCCGGCTGGAGCATGCGTGAGGGCGCCCCCTTGCGGCCACGGTGGGCCATTCCCCCGGCGCCGCGTGCGCCGGTCGGGTTTTCGAACGTGATCGCGCGCGAATCAAGGGAGAGGTCGATGCGGGACGGGTCGAATTCGTTCATCGCGCGTTTCTACCAGAATGTTGGGCCGTGCGGTACCGGCCGGCGCCTCGGATCTCTGGGAGTTCCCTTAGCGCGCAACGTTACACAGGCGAGTATTCTCTCCATGTGCAAAGTCGCGTGGAGCATCCCCGTGAGCGCTGATGCCAGGCCTGGGCTGCCGCTCGAACGGGCGATCGATTCGCCCTACTTCCCAATTGGCATCTTTTGGGGTGACGTCAGCGGCAAGTGCCGCGGTGTTAACCCGCGCTGGTGCGAACTCTCGGGCCTCACCGTCGAGGAGTCGTTGGAGTACGGCTGGGTTCGCGCCCTCCACCCGGAAGACCGCCAACGAGTGCTGAGCCAGCAGGCCGCCCATGTTCGTGTTCCTGCGCCGATGGATATTGAGTTCCGCCTCCTTCGGCCGGACGGATCGCTTCGCTGGGTCTACTCCCAATCGGTTGCGCTCCTGGATCCTTCGGGCCAGATAGATGGTTTTGTCGGAACGGTCTCTGACATCACCAGCCGGGTCGAAGCCGAAACGGCGCTGCGAGAGAGCGAGCTTCGCTTCCGCAACCTCGTGGAACTCGCGCCCGACCTCATCGCCATCCACCGCAACGGGACCCTGCTCTACGTGAACCCGGCCGGCCTGGCCATGATGGCGACTGCGGATCCCGCGGACATCATCGGCCACCAGTTGATGGACTTTATCCTCCCCGCCCACAGGGCGGAGGTGGCTGCTCGAACCGCTGCCCTCCAGCGCGGCGAAGAGATCGGCATCACCGAGGTGGAAGTTCGGCGCTGCGATGGCGAGCCGATCTGGGTGGAGACGGTGGGCAGCGCCACCGTCTGGGAGGGCGCGCCGGCGACCCAGTTGGTCGCCCGTGACGTGACCGAGCGCCGCCGCGTGGCCGAGACCTACCGAAGCGTCGTCGACGGTGTGCGCGATGTCCTCTGGGTCGTCGATCGTGACGCTGAGGGGGAGTGGCGGATCAGCCTGGCGAACGCCGCGTACCTGCGGCAACTGGGATTCAGCACCGACGCCGAAGTCGTTGGGCACACGCTGCCGGAACTTGTCTCGCTGGGATTTGCATCTGCGCCGGACGTGCCGCGCATCCTTGAGCAATACGATCGTGCGGCAGAGACGGGCCGGCCCGTCGAATACGACAGCACGATGACCTGGAACGGCGTCGAGAAGTACTTCAGCACGACGATCACGCCGATCATGAGTACCTCGGGGCCGTGCACCCGCCTCTTCTGCTGGAGTCGCGACCTCAGCAGGAAGCGTGAGCGCGACCTCGCACTCGCGCGGTCCGAGGCCAACTACCGGGCCGTCGTCGAAGGCACCTCGGACGCTGTCTGGGTGTTCGACCGGGGAGAGGATGGGCAGTATCGCCTGGCCCTCGCCAACCAACGAAGCAGCGAACTCAACGGCCTGGACCTAAAACCGAGTATCGGCCGGACCATCGATGAGGCATTCCCGCGTGGCCTCGCACGGCTTGGCAACGAGCGCATTCGGAAGGTGGAAGAAGCGGGCCGTCCGCTTGAATTCGAAGACCTCTTCGAACGTGACGGCCGCCGCTGGGATGCGATCACCTCGGTCACGCCCGTGTTCGACGACGCGGGCCAGTGCACCCGGATCATCTGCTCGGCGCACGACGTGACGGACCGCCGGAATGCGGAGATGGCCCTCGCGCAGGCGCAGAAACTGGATAGCCTCGGCGTGCTCGCGGGCGGTATCGCGCACGACTTCAACAACCTGCTGACCACCATCCTCGGCAACCTCTACCTGCTCGATGGCGAACTGCCTGAGGACAGCCCGCTGCGCGCCTACACGGAAGAGACACGGGTGGCCGCCGAGCGCGGCGCCGACCTGGTGAAGCGGCTCCTCGGCTTCAGCCGCCCGGGCATCCAAGCGAATGAAACCGTGCCGCTGCGCCGCCTCGTGGACGAAACGGTCACGCTGGCACGGCGCGCGCTCGGGCCGTCCGTCACCCTCGACATCGCGCCCATCGACTCGCGTGCCGTTGTCAGCGGCGAGTTCACGGCGCTCCAACAGGTGCTGCTCAACCTGCTCCTCAACGCGCGCGACGCGATGCCCGGAGGCGGCAGGATTTCGATCCACTTCACGCCGCGCACCATCCCGCCGTCAGCGCTCTGGGAGCAGCGCCGCGTGGCCCCGGGGGCGTACCACGAACTTGCGATCAGCGACACGGGCGAGGGGATGTCGCCGGATGTGCTCCAGCGCATCTTCGACCCATTCTTCACGACAAAAGAGGTCGGCAAAGGGACAGGACTCGGGCTTTCCACCGCCCTGAGTATCGCCCGCGCCCACGGCGGATGGCTCGCTGCTGAAAGCCGCGAGGGTGAGGGCAGCCGCTTCCGCTTCCTCTTGCCCGAGGCGTGAGAGAGCCGGGGTCAGGCCTGGCTGACGACCGGGAGCAGCAGCCGGAAGGTGGTGCCGCTCCCGGGGGTGCTTTCGACGGTGAGCCAGCCGCCGTGGGCCCGTGCAATCCCGAGCGCTGTGGGCAACCCGAGCCCCGACCCGCGTCCCACGCCCTTCGTCGTGAAGAATGGGTCGAAGATACGGTCGAGGTTGTCCGGGGCGATGCCTTCGCCCGTATCGGTCACGGTTACGAGGTGATAGCGGCCGCGCGGCAGGTCCGGCGGCGCCCAGCGGTGGCGCGGGCCAACCGCCTCGATCCGCCGGGCCACCGTAATCGTTCCCCCGCCCGGCATCGCGTCGCGGGCGTTGACCATGAGGTTCACAAGCACCTGCTGGAGTGACGTCCACGAGCCGCGGATCACCGGGTCGCCGGCGCCGCGCTGCACGATGAGACGGATCGACGGGGTGAGGGCGCTGCGAGCCAGTGCAGCCGTCTCGTGAAGCAGGCCGTCGAGGTGCACGGTCTCTACCTCCGAGACTTCTGGCCGGGCAAACGTGAGCAGCCGCTTCACCAGTTCGGCGCCGCGCTCCGCCGCCAGCCGTGCGTCGAGCAGCAGTTCGTGCTGTTCCTCGGTAAGCCCTTCTTCCAGGAGGAAGAGGTTGCCGAGCACCGCAGTGAGCAGGTTGTTGAAGTCGTGCGCGATGCCGCCGGCGAATACGCCGAGGCTCTCCAGTTTCTGGCTCTGGCGCACCTGTTGTTCGAGGCGAATACGCTCTTCGTCGGCAAGCTTCCGGTCGGTGATATCGAGGAAGGTGCCTGCGCCGCGCAGGGGCTGCCCCTGCGGCCCACGTTCGACGATGGTGCCCCGGGTGAGCATCCAGCGCACTTCGCCATCCCCGCGGAAGACGCGATTCTCACATGCGATCAGCGGTGTTTCGCCGGCGGCGTGACGGGCGAATGCGCTGGACACCATCTCGCGGTCGGCAGGGTGCAGGAGGGCCGTGAATTGATCGATCGACGCATCGGCTGGCAGCCCAAAGTGGGTTGCCGACGGCGGGGACTTCGATGAGATGCGGCGGCCCGGGATGTCCCACTCCCAGAGTGCGAGGTCGGCGCCGCGCAGGGCGAGGTCGAGTTGCTGTTCGGCGGCGCGGCGGGCTTCCTCGATGCGCATCGCTTCGATGATGGTCCCGCAGGCGCTGAGCAGCGGCGTGAGCGCGGCAGCGTCGGCGTGGGTGTAGCCGCCGGGACGGTTCGCCACCACGGCAAGGCCAACCACGGTCGTCCCTGCATGAATGGGCAGTCCCATGAACGTGTCGACCGGCGGATGGCCGGGATCAGGGGTACGGGCGCAGCGCTCACGGCCGGGCTCCGGGGTGATGACGGCGTCGCCCACTGAGACAACGCGGGAGCAGGGCTCGCACATCCCGGCAACGAGCAGTCCGTCCTTTGCCCGTGACTCGACGAACGCCCGGAGGGCGTCGCTGCCGGGGCCTTCGGCGAATGCCAGGAGTTGCAGTCCCGGGTCATCGCCGGCCGCAGCCACCCGGCCAATCATGCCGAGCGAACTGCCGGTGAGTTCGAGCAGGGCCTGGAGCAGCCCATCGAACACGGCATCGGGTGTGCCGTCCTGGATGAAGCGCGTCTGTGCCGCTCCGAGCGCGGACAGCATCCGATTCGAGCGTTCGAGCGCGCGCTCCTGGCGGATGCGATCGCCGATGTCGCGGCCAATCCCGCCGACGGCAACCACCTCGCCCGCCGCATTCTTGACCGGGAACAGCGACACCGAGACATCGAGCAGCCGTCCATCCCGGGTGAGGCGCCTGGTCTCGATCTGGCGCGTCACCCCGGCCACCTGGTCGGCCAGCGCCTGGGCGAGTTGCCCGCCGACCTCGGGCGCTTCGATGATGTCGGGCGGGCGGCCCACCATTTCGGCGGCTGAGTAACCGTACAGGCGCTCGGCGCCGGCGTTCCAGCTGAGGACCGTGCCGTCGAGGTCGCGGCTGACGATGGCGTCTTCGGACCATTCGACGAGGGCGGCGAGGCGGGCGCGTTCGGCTTCGGCCTGCACCCGGCGCGTGGTATCGCGAAGGATGTAGCGGACGCCGACGGGCGTGCTCGCATCATCGAGGATGTAGGAGGCCTGGAGGTCGGCCGGGAAGACGCTGCCATCCTTGCGGACGAGGGTTACTTCGAAGATGTGCTGGCCGGGCTGGCGCTTGTAGGGCAGGCCCTTATCGACGGTGCCGGCGAAATGCTGGGCGGCCGCGGCAGCCAGGTGGCTGAGGCTCGCCGCATCGACCAGGGAGACGGCCATGATCCCGGCATCAACGTCTTCCCTGGTATAGCCGAAGAGCACCAGCGCCACCTGGCTCATGAAGGTGACCCGCATCTCGAGCAGGTTCATCTCGAGGAATGCTTCGGGGAGGTGCTCGCGGAACTGGGCAAAGTCGCGCTGGAGGCGCTCGAAACGCTCTTGCAGTTCCTCGTAGGCGCCCGGCAGCAGGCCCTCGGGACTCACAATGTCGCCCGGCGGATCGATCCCATGAGACGATCATGCTAGCCAGCCGCGCGAGTTCGGGGCACTCGGGAAATCCCTAATGACCGGGCTCAAGCAGCACCACCGACGGCGCCGCTTTCGAAAAGGCCTGCGCGTAAGCAATGGCTTGCTTCGACCCGCCACACCGCCGGCGGCAGCGCGCCAACGATATCTGCACCGGGCTCACGCGGAACTGTTCGGGTTATGCCGGGACGCCCTCCCTGACGGTCGGGCCTTTGCGAAAGTTCGGCGCCGGCGATGGTCCGGCGTGAGCGAAACTTCGGTTCAACGTTCACGGGCGGCGACGCCGGGCGTAAAATCAACCGCGTATGACGATGCCCACCCCTACCACCCGGGTGCTGGAGGACACCGGCTCCCAGGTCGAGCCGCCATATCACCTCATCCTCCTCGACGACGACGAGCACACCTACCACTACGTCGTCGCGATGCTCGGGAGCATCTTCGGCTACGCGCCGGAGAAGGGCTTCGCCATTGCCTGTGTGGTTGACAAGGACGGCCAGGCCATCCTCATGACCGGCGGACTCGAAGAGGTGCGCCTGAAGCAGGATGCCGTGCACGCCTTCGGGGCCGACCCGGCGATGCCGCAGTCGAAGGGCAGCATGTCGGCGGTCATCGAACCGGCCCATTCGCCGGCCTGACCAGCCCCCAGTTAGTTCATGACGAGCGTGACATCCTCGCTGACCAGCACCCAGTAGACCTTGAGGGTGAACAGCCCGCCGAAGTCGTTGAGATAGCGCGGCTGGCCCGGAAGGTACGAGAGCCACTTCCCCGCCGGGTTGTCGAACTGCAACACCTGCTGGTACTTCCCGTTAATCGAACTCAGCGCGTCACCGACGGCGTGGCTCGTGCCTGTGTAGGTGAAATTGTTCCATCCCTTGCGCAGCTGAATGCTGCGCCCGGGCGCAGGGTTCGGGTTGATGCTCGCAACATTCGTCGGCGGACCATCCACCCAGTAGGCGTCGTACTGGTTGATGGTGGTCATGTCGCTCGCGTAGGCAGGGGCGTTGCGATAGAACCGCTGGTAGGCGCCGGGTTTATCGAGCAGGCGCTTGAGCGGGTCCCAGCGGTAGATGGCGTTCCAGGGCATGGGCAGGCTGGCCGCCGCGGCAGGCAGTTGCCCGGTCGCCTCGAGCTGCGCCACGTTCGACCAGTTGCCGTTGAGCGCCTGCACCACCACCGCGCCCGGCGGCGGCGAGACGGTGCTGACATCGATATTCGAAAGGCCGAGGTTGGCATTCTGGCCGCCCCACGTGAGCAACGGCGTGGCAGCTGCGCCGCCAACGAGCACCTGGACCTGCTTGCCCGGCTGGCCGCAGCCCGGTGTTTCGGCGGCCGTCTTCACGCGCAGGGTGTAGCGGCTGAGGAGACCGAACGCCTGCGCGGTCGTTTGCCCGCAGAGAGTGCCTTCGACCCAGGCCTCGAGTGGCGTGCCGCCGGGCACGTCTCGGAAGTCGTGCATCGGCGAACCGGTCACGGTCATCGGCACGCGGGCTACGGCCGGGCCGATATCGATGATCCCGGATCCGGCCCAGTTCTGTCCGTGCGGCGCCGGTGGAGCGGCCGAGGCCGTCGCCCGGGCGATGTCGATGTACTCCGACGTGTTGATCTTCGAGTTGCGCGACATCATCAGCGCGAACATGCCCGACACGAGGGGTGCAGCGAAGCTCGTGCCGCCGCTGTCGTCGGTGGCGTAGGGGTTGGCCAGGCCAACGTCGGTGCGCGCCGTCGAGGCCAGCTTGCTCGCCGGCGCGGCGAAGTCGATGGCCGGGCCATAGTTGCTGTAGGGCGCCCAGCTGTTGCCATTCAGGTTGTCGGCTGCGCCGACGGCGATCAGGTTCGCATACTGGGTGTAGGCCGCCGGGTAGCCGGTGCCGACTTCGCTGCTGCCGGGCACGTGGTTGCCTGCGGCGGCGACGACGATGACGCCCTGGTCCTGGGCTGTCTGCAGCACCTCGCGCAGGTAGGGGATATCGCCGCTGAGCGAACCGGCGGGCGTGGCCAGGCTGAGGTTGATGATGCGCGCGCCCATGCGCACCGCGTAGTCGATGCCCTGGGCCACGTTGAACGGCGACCCGACTGGCGCGCCAGCCGGCCCGGATCCGCAGTCGAGCACCTTCACTGGCATCAGGCGGACGTTCCAGGCGATCCCGGTGATACCCACACCGTTGTTCCCGGCCGCGCCGATGATCCCGGCCACCATCGTCCCGTGGGAACCGATATTCGTAGGGCCGGTCCCGTGGTCGTCGCGGACGGCGCCGGTGGGGGTGCTGGCGCTATACCCGCAGACCGCCTGGTTCGCCGAGGTCAGGTTGACGAAGCGGCACCCGTAGCGGTCGTTGATGCAACCGTTGCCGTCGCGGTCGATGCCGTCGGTCTGGTTATCGATGGGGTTTTCCCAGAGCCGCCCGGCGAATTCGGGGTGGGTGTAATCGATGCCCGTGTCGAGGACGGCTACCACCACTTCGTGCGAGCCGGTGGCGAGGTCCCAGGCGGCCGGCGCGTTGATGCCGGAAAGGTAGGACGCCTGCGAAGCAGGGTAGAACGGGTCATCCGGGACCGTGGCTGCATAGACGAGCGGTTCTTCCGCCGCGTAGAGCACGCCGGGTTGCTGCCGCAGTTCGGCGGCGAACTGCGCGGCGGTCTTGCCTTTTGGCACCTGGAGTTGGCGGTAGCCGCGGGCCGCGAGGGTTGGCGGCAGACCATCGGGGCCGAGATCTTCTATCGACCGGCCGGTATCGAACTGGACAACGACGTAGCCCTCAGGGGCCTCCGCCACTGCGCGACCGGGGCGTCCCCCGGCTGCCGCTCCAATGCCCACCATCATGACCATGATGGCAAGGGCCAGCCATCCTGCGCGCACGCTTCCTCCCAGCGATCAGTCGATCATCAGTTGCCGAGTCCAGGAAAATTCGGCGTCGGTAACGGTGTCGGCTCCGGGGCGGGGCGCTCGCCGAGGAGTTTGTTGTCCACTATAACGGCAAGGTTCCGTGCGATATCGATATTGAGGAACGGCTGCCCGCCCCACGTTTGCACGCTCACAATCGTGTTCCCCCGCCGGAAGCTGAAGCGGTGGTACACGCCGACAATCTCCGAGGGCCCGACCGTGCCCTTGATGATCCGGTAGGCGCTCGAATCGTTCGCCAGCCCCTTCGTCTTCACCGGCTCACTGCCCGCCACCGTCTTCAGCCTGTTGTCGAAGTAGGCCCACGCCAGCTTCGCGCCGTCCACCGTCTGGAACATGTACGTCTCGACGGTGATGTAGGCCTCGCCCTGGGCGACGTCGGCGGCGAGGCCGCTTGGCTGGAAGACGGCGTTGAAGCCGTCGATGATGCGCCACTGGCTCGCCAGCTTGCTCCCTTCCTGTTCGTTCGTGAACCAGTAGGAGCTCGAGTAGGTCGAGATGTTCTGGGCGAAGGTGTTCGGCACATCGACTTCGTACTTCTCGGGCAGTTCGCCGAGGAGGATGCTCCACTGCGAGGCGGGCGTCTTCGCGACCACCTCATCGCCGCCGGTGGTGCCGCCGGTGCTGGTCGAAGGCTTCTCTCCGTTGACGGCCCCGCCGGGCGTGTCCGCGCTTCCGCTGTCTCCGCCACGGTCACGAAGGACGAGCGCCACGGCGACCGCCGCCGCCAGGAGCACGACGCCTGCGACGAGGATGATCAGCGGCTGGTTGCGCCGGATCACGGGCGCGGCGTCGGGGTGGGAGTCTTGTAGTCGCTCGTTGGCGTGGGAACGGTCGTGTCGCGTTTGCCCAGCGCCTTTTCATCGGCCATGAAGGCGACTTCCCAGGCCGCATCCGACTTCATGAAGGTGACGGCGCCCTTGGTGAGGACCACGGTGATGAGGTTGCCGCGCCGTGTGATGACCTGGTGGAAGGCCGCCTGCACGCTCGAACCGGTGATGGTGCCCGTCACCGTCAGGTAGGCCGCCGACTTATTCCCCACCGGCTGAATGCTCACCGGCTGGGCGGGCGGCTGCTTCGCCACATTATTGAAGTAGTCGAACGCCTTCTGGGCGCCCGCTTCATCGGCGAAGAGGTGTGATTCGATCCAGATGTAGTAGCCGCCGTTGAGCACGGCCTGGTCGCGGCCTTCGGGCGAGTACCCGGTCTGGTAGCCGCCCTGGTAGCCCCACTCTTTCAGCAGCTTCACGCCCTCGGCAGGGGTAGGAAACACATGCTTCTGCTGCGAATAGGTGTCGGCGTCGATGGACTGGGTGCCTTTGACGTCGGTGATCCAGTTGAGGCCGAGTTCTTCGACGGAGACCGAATACTTACTGACCGGCCCGGACAGCTTCGGCGAAGCAGTGGAGACGGGCGCCGGAGTCGACGTCGAACCCTTGGCGCCGCTGCCGGTGGTGATGCCCGTGCCACCCGCATCATCGCCGCAGGCGAAGAAGGCAGGGGTGAGGGCAAGGACGCAAACGGCCAGCAAAAGCCGTCGTGCCATGAGGTCTCCAGAGGGCGAACTGTTACCGGAGTGTATCCAGAGGCCCCCGTTCACGAAAGAAAGGTTAGGCAAGCAGCGGGAAAGGCCGGTCCCGT
>JBDHWA010000035.1:0-10922 GCA_039809945.1 Dehalococcoidia bacterium
CGCGTGCGCCAGGACTACTTCTTCTGCGAACTGGAACGCATCGGCGATTCGACGCTCGAGGTGCTGCTCTACTGCTTTTTCGCCGCCCCGGATTGGTCAGCCGAACTAAGGGCGAAGCACATCCTCAACCTCGACATCCTCAGGCTCGCGCAATCGCTTGGTGTCGAACTGTCAGCCCCTGCATCGGCAGTCCGGCTCGACGGCTGGCTGGGCTCGGCGCCGAAGCCTGCAGCAGCATCACGTGAGGCCCTTGCCGGGGTGGTGAACTCGTTCGCCGCGCCAGGTTCGGCGGGCCAGGCTGGCCACCAGCCGCTCACCCACGGTTTCGAGCCACTCACGGCGGCGGACATCGCTTCTCGCAGTGACAGCGACGGCGAAGGCTGAACCAGACCGTTTAGGCGGGCGGCGGCTCCGGAGCAGGCGTCTCGGGCGTTGCTGCCGGTGGCCGCTTCCGCCGGGCCTGGAACACGACCAGGAGCAGCCCAGTGACGAGCAGCACGCCACCGAAGACCATCGCCACGATGGCGAAGCCGCGCAGGTACGGGAAGCGCACCGCGAACCGGGCATCGACTTCGACCCCCTCTGAGCCGTCGGCGTTCATGATGATGGCGCGCCAGCTCCCGGATTCGACCGGCCAGACCACCTGCTGGCGCCCGGAGCCGCTCGCCGAAGCCGCGAACAGCGCGCTTTCGGGCGGGGGCAGTGCGCGTGTCCCGCCCTGCGCGACGGATGCGTAGTCGAACGGGCCGAAGCTGAGGTGGCGCACTGTCGCCGAACTCCCGTTCGCGAGGTACGCCTCGAGGTCGGTCGCCCGGGCGATCCCCACGAGGACAGGCCCCCCGTCCGAGCGCTCCGCCGAGATGCGCAGTTTCACGCTGCCGGCCCGGCTGCCGGCGCCCTCCTCCACCTTCTCGAAGGTCGCGGTGTCTGTCACAAATGCGGCGGTTGCGGTCGACATATGGCCGCCGCCTTCGACATAGCCATCAGGCCCGACCGAACGATAGGCAGCGAGCCCCGAGGCTCCGCAGGCGAACCCAAAGAGCGCGATGACTGCGCCGAGGATGATGAGAAAGATCCGCACGGGGCTATTCTGCCGCCCGCGGCCGGTGTGGTCGCGCGGTTAGTCTGGCTGGGCGAGGCCGTGGTCAGGCTTGCAGGTCCACGGGCCCCACGGGTCGGCGTGGTTTCGCTCGTGTTCGCGGTAAGCGAAGAGCGCCGCCTTGAGGTTGACCACCGGGTCGCTCCACTGGTCGGGGTTCAGGCCGGCTTCGGTGAACCAGAACGGCATCATCTGCATGAGGCCGAGGGCGCCGCCGTACTCTGCACCGTTGTGGAAGCGGCTTTCGCACCATGCCACGTTCACAGCGTCTTCGACGAGGTTCGCGGGCCAGCCTGCGGCAACGGCCGCGGCGCGCACTTCATCGCTGCTGAGGTAGCGGCCTACCGGTGTTGGCGCGGTGACCGCCGGGGCCGGCGGCGGAGGTGCAATGGCGGCAGGCGGCGGTGTCGGCTGAGGCGCCGGTTCTACGGCTGCGGGCGCCTGCGTCGGCGCAGGAGCGGGTTCGGCTTGCTGGACGGACGCCGCCTCGGGGCCGGTCGCTGCCGGCGGTTCGAGGACGGTCGCCTGCTCGGCTGGCGGCGCTTCCACCGTGGCCGCAGGGATGACCCCGGCGTAGACGCTCGGCGGAACGGTGATTTCGAGCCGCGGCGTGCTGGCGACGAGTTGGCCCTGGGCCTGGGCTTGCGCCGTCGAACCAAGCAGGCGATTCAGGTTCGGGGCAACCGCCGTGCTGGCGCCGCCCGAAAGCAGGTGCGCAGCGAGGAAGAACGAGATCGAGAGCATCACGATTTCGGCGACCTTCACGAGGGGGCCGCTGCGCTGCTCGCTATCGTCGCTGCCGCCCCAGTGCGGGTCGAATGCTTCGTGCATCGTGGGGGCAAACGCCGTGCGGAAGGCGGGTTCGCGCTCTGCCGGGGCAACGGGCAGGCGGAGCCAGCGGCCAGCTACCAGCACCATGGCGAACACGTAGTCCACCCAGCCTGCCAGCCAGCTCGTGACGCGCACGGGCTCATCAGGGAGCCGCGTCGTCACGCGGGGTTATCCTCGCGTGAGGTACTACTCATACGTTAGTTTGGCCCTGGACACCGGGCGCACCGACCGATGGTCAGTGGTGTCCAAAACCGGGTCACCCCGCCAAGAGGTGGCCGTCAGGGTGCCACAGGGAGCGCTCCGAGGCAATCAAAACACTGCTGCGCAGCCGTAAGAAATACCCCAACCGGCGGATCGTCATGCACTCATCCTCATAACGCGAAGCAGGTAAGATGGGTCTTCCATACCCCTGATCCAGGATGTTCCATGCAGCTCCACGACACCCTCAGCAACACGCGCCGCGAGCTCATTCCAGCGCTCGCCGAAGACGGTGTGGTGCGCATGTACGTCTGTGGAGTGACCCCGTATTCCGAGAGTCACGTGGGCCACGCGCTCCACGCTATCGTCTTCGATGTCTTCCGCCGCTACCTCGACTGGCGCGGCATCCCGGTCAAGCACGTCCAGAACTTCACGGACATCGACGACAAGCTCATCGATCGCGCGAACCGGCTCGGCATCCCCATGCGCGAACTCGCCGAGCAGAACATCGAGGATTACCACCGCCAGCTCACCCAGATGAACGTGCTCCCCGCGCACGTCTATCCGCGTGTCACCGAAGTGGTGCCCCAGATCATCAGCTTCATCCAGGGCCTGATCGACCGCGGTTTCGCCTACGCCTCTGGTGGCGACGTCTACTACAAGGTGCGACAGTTCGGGCCCGCGGCCTACGGAGCGCTCTCCCGCCGCGATATCGACGATCTGCTTTCTGGCGCGCGCGTCGATCCCACTGAACTGAAGTCGGACCCGCTCGATTTCGCCCTCTGGAAGGGCGCCAAGCCGGGCGAACCAAGCTGGGACAGCCCCTGGGGGCCCGGACGTCCCGGTTGGCACATCGAATGCTCGGCGATGGCGCTCCACGCTCTCGGCGAACAGATCGACGTCCACGGCGGCGGCGCAGACCTTATCTTCCCGCACCACACGAACGAAATCGCCCAGACCGAGGCCTACACCGGCAAGTCGCCCTTCGCCCGGATCTGGATGCACAACGCCCTGCTCCAACTCGGCGGCGACAAGATGTCGAAGTCCATCGGCAACCTCGTCACCATCGCCGAGGTGCTCGAAAAGTACGGCGCGGACGCGCTCCGGATGTTCGTGATTTCGAGCCACTACCGGAGCCCGTCGAGCTATTCCGACGAGGCCCTCGAAGCCGCCCGCGCCGGGGCCGAACGGCTGCGCAACGCCGCCTTCTCCCCCGGTGGCGCGGGCGAAGCGCTGGAGACTGGCGACGCCCGCGAGCGCTTCAACGAGGCCATGGACGACGACCTGAACACACCGCGCGCCCTCGCGGTGCTCTTCGACCTTGCGCGGGATGTGAACCGTGGCGCAGCGGAGGGCCGCGATACCGCGAACGCTCGCAGCCTCCTGCGCGAACTCTGCGGCGTGCTCGGCCTGACGCTTGCCGCGCCCGAAGCGGAGGCCCAGCAGGCTGCGCCGTTCATCGACCTGCTTGTGGCGGTCCGCGCAGAGCTTCGTGCGGCGAAGCAATGGCAGCTGTCCGATCGTGTCCGCGATGGGCTGCTCGAACTCGGCATCGAGATTAAGGACGGCCCGGAAGGCACCGTCTGGAAGGCGAAGTAACCGCCGGGCCTACGGGAAGTCGCTGCCGGGGATGCTCTCCGGGTCGTTGACGAGTTCGCCCCAGCGCCGGGCGATGACGTCGAGCGGAGACGGCGGCGGCGTCCACGGAATCCCTCGCACGATGATCCCCCGGTTCGGCGCGTGTTCTACCAGCCCCTCGCTCTCGAGGCGGCGGAATGCTTCGCGCACTGGCGTCTGGCTCACCCCGAGCCGCGCTGCCACCTCTTCCTGGCGCAGGTGCTCCCCCGCCCGGATGTTCCCGGCCATGATCGACGACTGCAGCGCCTCGTACACGAGGTCCGCTTTTGTCCGCACCTTCCGGGGAGTTGCCATACCCCCAAAGGATAGCTGTTCCGGCCGTGCATTCGCGAAAGTTTCGTACACTGCCTGGAATGACTGAACGTGAACCGAACAGCGCCGCATCCGTCCACCAGATCAGTGTGTCGCAGGGCGGCGTCCCCAAGCTTCCCGTCCTCGAAGCCGCTGTCGGCGAACTCGGCCTCGCAGGCGATGCCGTCGCGAACCCGGATATCCACGGCGGCCCGGAACGCGCTGTCTGCCTGTATTCGCTCGAACTGATTGAAGCCCTCGCCGCCGAAGGCCACCCCATTGCGCCGGGCACGGCCGGGGAGAACGTGACCATTCGCGGCCTCGACTGGTCGCTCATCCAGCCGGGTGCGCGCGTCCGAGTGGGTGAACAGGTGCTGCTCGAAGTCACGCGGTTCACCACCCCCTGCGCCACGATTCGGCCGTCATTCAAGGATCGGGATTCGAACCGCATCCACCACAACCTCCATCCAGGGTGGAGCCGCGCCTACACCCGCGTGCTGAAGACTGGCGCCATCCGCCAGGGTGACCGCGTCGAGGTGCTGGAGGCGGGCGCGTGAGCCAGTTCACGGACCTGTTTGAATACAACCGCTGGGCGAACGCGCTCGTCCTCGAAGCGACCGGGCGGATGAGCCCGGAGGCTCTCACCGCGCCGATGCCGGAACTCGGCGGCTCGACCTTCGGGCTGCTCGAACACCTGGAACGGGTGCAGGCGAACTTCTTCGGCATGCTCACGGGTTCCGGTCGTCCGCCGCACGTTGAAGGGCGAACCTATGAACAGGTTGCGGCCGCGCTCCGTCAGTCGGATGACGACTTCCTCGCCGCGATCCCGTCGTTCGAAGACCGGCTCGATGACCTGGTCGAAGTTGCCTGGTTCAAGCGGTCCTTCGGCGTGGGCCAATGCCTCGTGCAGGTTGCCACCCACTCGGTGCAGCACCGGGCCGGCATCAGCGCGGGCATCGCCCGGGGCGGCATCGAGCCAAAGAACCTCGACTACATCATCTGGCTGAGCGAGTTTCGCTAAAACGCCGCGTCAGACACCGGCGTAGCTGTGCAGGCCGCTCACCCAGAGGTTCACCGCGAAGTAGGTGAACATCACGAGCACCCACATCACGATGAGCCACCACATGGGGTCCGGCCGCCAGCCGCGGCGAACCTTCGCCGGCACGACGCGGCGAATACCCGGCGCGCCCGCCACCGAGCCGCTGCCGGCGCGGGCGTGGAAGTACGCCGCAATCGAAAGCCAGGTGACGAGCGCGCTCGTCTCCTTGGGATCCCAGCCCCAGTAGCGGCCCCAGGCGCTGTTCGCCCACCACGCGCCGAGTGCGATGCCCAGCCCGAGCAGTGGGAAGCCGACCATGACGGCCTTGTGGGCGAGGTCGCCTGCGGCTTCGGCACTCGGCAACGAGGCGAACCGCCTGCGCCCTTCGCCGCCCTGCGCGAGGTAAACCACCGCGCCGCAGAATGAAACGGTGAGCACCGCGTAGGAAATCATCATCACGCTCACGTGGATGGTGAGCAGCGGCCCGTTCTGGAGGGCCGGAACGAGAGGCGTGATCTCCGTCGGGAACGTCGAGGCGATCGCCAGCATCCCGACGACGATCGGCAACCCGAGCAGGCCAAACCGCCGGTTCCGCGTGTACATTTCGAATGCGAGGTACGCCGCCGCGATGCCGAAGCCGAACGCTGCCGTGAACTCGTACAGGTTCGAAATCGGTGCGTGCCCGGTGGCTGACCAGCGGGTTGCCACCTGCGCCGCCAAGAAGATGACCGTGAACGTCGTGAACGTTGTCGCCAGCCGTCCGATGCCAGCATTTGGACCGCCGGACGAGGTGCTGATGGTTACGGTTCCAGCGCTCGTCTGCGCGCTCATGCGACGCACGGCGAGCGAGGCGCTGGCCACGTAGGCCACATACAGCACGGTCGCGATGGAGCCCGTGACGAATCCTGCCCAGAAGAGGTAGATGCTCAGGTCAGCCATGGTTTGTTCGCCGAGTCACAATGCTAGCGCGAAACGGCGGCTCGGGGCAGCGGAAAGTCCGCGCGTGGACGGATGCCTTTACGTGCGCTCGCCGAAGACCACGTGCACGTGGAAGTGCGGCTCGTCCTGGTACATCCCGAGGTTCGTGATAATTCGCGCGCCGCCATACCAGAGCGTGAACTGGGCCGCGACGGCCTTCACGACTTCGAGCACGCTCGCCAGCGTGCCGGCATCGCACGAAATCAGCGAGTCCACATGGTGTTTCGGCGTGACGACGGCGTGGCGTTCGTACGCCGGCCGTGTGTGCCAGTACGCCAGCACGCCCTCGTCCTCAAACAGCCGCTCGACTTCGACGCGCCCGGCCAGGAGCTCGTCGCAGTACCAGTCGCTCATGCCATCGCGGATTCGATTTCGGCCACGTCGAGGTCCGGGCCGACTACCGAGCAATGCAACAGCCCGCGCCGGATGATGCGCCGGGCCACCGCCTGCACGTCTTCGGCCGTGACCGCGGAGATCTGTGCCACGACGTCGTCCACAGACTCGATGGCCCCCTTGGTGAGCAGCAACTCGCCGTTCCGCTGACCGACGGAGAACGCGGTTTCGAGCGACAGCCGGAAGCGGCCGATGTTGTGGTCCTTGGCCTTCCGCAGTTCCTCCTCCGGCACGAGCGTCGAGGTCAACTTCTCCGTCTCTTCGAGGCAGACGCTGATGGTTTCCTTGAGCTTGTCCCGGTTCACCCCGGCCGAAATGGTGAAGACACCGGCGTCGGAGAGGTAGCCGTAGCCCGCGCCCACGGAATAGGCGAGCCCTCGCCGTTCGCGCACTTCGCGGAACAACCGCGAGGACATCCCGCCGCCGAGCACGTCGTTCAAGATCCGCATCGCGAACCGGTCCGGGTCGTCGCGGCCGAACATCGGCAGGCCGAGGTACATGGTGCACTGGTCGATTGCGCGCGTGTCGATGGCGATGCGCGGCCCGGTAATGTCCGGGTCATAGGGCGCGACTTTCGGTATCTCGCCTGCCTCCATGCCGCTGAAGAGCGGTTCGGCCAGTTCCATCACCTGCGCATGGGTCACGTTCCCGGCCACTGAGACGACGATGTTCGAAGGCTTGTACCAGTCGCTGATGTGGCTGATGAAATCGGGCCGCTTCCACGTGGGGATAAGTTCGACCGGCCCGCCGACGTCCCAGCCCGCCGGTTGGTCACCGTAAACGGATGTGCCGATGAGACGGCCCGCCCATGCGCCCGGGTTGTCGTGGTTCCGCTTCAGTTCCTGCTGGACCACCGGGCACTCCCGGTCGATCTCCTCCTGTTCGAGCTTCGAATGGAGGAGCATGTCGGCGGCCACATCGATCGCTATCGGGAAACGGTCGAAGGGCACAATGTTCCAGTAGCAGGTGAACTCTTTGTTGGTGTAGGCGTTGAGCGTGCCGCCTGCGCCCTCGATTTCCTGGGCGATGAGGATGGCATCCGGGCGCTTTTCGGTGCCCTTGAACACCATGTGCTCGAGGAAGTGGGTGATGCCGTTCAGCCGCGCCGGCTCGGACCGCGACCCGACGCCCACGAAGATGTTCACCGAAGCAGCCTGGGTCGACGGCATCGGCGTCGTCACGATGCGGAGACCATTGGCCAGCGTAGCGAGTTCCCAGTTCGTCACAGAAACGCTCCCTCCCGAGTGGACGGCATCATACGGGGAAGCGGGAAAAGGAAAACGTGCCCGAACGCGGGATTTGCCGAAGGTCAGGCCACGAAGAAGTTGACGACGGCTTCGAGTTCATCCAACTCGAACGGCTTGGAGAGCACGCGGGCCACGCGGCGCTTGCGCGGGTCGTCCTCTTCGATGTTGCCCTCGCCGGTCATCAGGACCACCGGCGGCGTCGGGCCTACATGGTTTTCGAGGGCGGTGACCACGCGCATTCCGTCGCCGTCGGCGAGGTTCAAGTCCAGGAGAACGAGGTCGAACGCCGTCGTTTCGAGGTTGGTGACCGCCTCCGCAGCGGTCTGGACGCCCGTAACCTCGTGACCCGCGTTCATCAGCACCTGGCGGATGAGCCGGGAGATCGTCCGTTCGTCCTCAGCGAGAAGGATCTTCATCTGTTTCATCGGGTCGCGTCACCGCGAAGTTCCAGCGGGAGCGCGACAGAAAACGTCGCGAATCGCTCAGCCCGCTGGCAGTGTACGGAGCCGCCCATCGCTAAAACAAGTTGACGGGACCGGAAAAATGAGAACCCGGCATCGGCCGCCATCGGGCGTTCGTCGCCGCCGGGTTCGCCGCTCGTGAAGCGCAACTCGATGGCGCCGGCGGTCTCACTGAGGGACAGCTGAACGACGCCGGACCCGTTGCCGATGCGGTTCGCGCTCTCGGCGAAGCCCGCCACAGCCCGCACCAGCCGGGCTGCGTCCCACGGCCCTTCGAGCCCGGCCGGTACGTCGCCCTCAATGGAGATGCCGTGAAGGAGGTCCCCCGCGGCGGCCACGGCCGCGGCGAGGTCACAGGGCCCGGGCGCGAGCTTGAGCCTGCCGCGTTCGAGGCGCGAGGTCTCCTGGAGGTCGTCGGCGAGCAGTTGGAGGTCATCGACGGAGGTCTTGAGCATCTCGGCCAGTTCGGGATCGAGGACGAGGTCACCGCCGCTCGACTGGCGTTTGCCGAGTTCGAGGACCATCTTGATCGACGTGAGCGGCGTGCGGATTTCGTGGGCGAACGCCCCCATCGCCTCGAGCCGGAGACGTTCAGACTGCTCCTGCCCTGATTGTCCTTCCATCACTCCCGCCGGCACTACGCGAAAGTATTCCCGCCCGGCCGCCTTCACAATCCGGACAACGCCCTAGGGAGTTCCCCAATGTTCCGCGTTCGTGCTTGGAGCGGAAATATACCGGGTCACGCCCCGCGTGGGCGAATGGCTGGCGCCGCGCCCCGGACCTGCTCCTCGGCGTGGTATGAACTGCGGACGAGGGGCCCGGACTCGACGTGCCGGAACCCGAGTGCCAGTGCCGTCTGCTTCAGGCTGGCGAACTCCTCCGGTGTCCAGTAGCGAACGACCGGGAGGTGATCCGGTGACGGCCGGAGGTACTGCCCAACCGTCAGGATTTCGACGCCGACGTCGCGCAGGTCCCGGAAGACGGCGACCAACTCGTCTTCGGTCTCGCCAAGGCCGACCATCAGGCCGCTTTTGGTGAGTGCGCCGGGGTCCATCCGGCGCGCCTGCCGGAAGAGTTCGAGGGAGCGCTGGTAGTTGCCCTGTGGCCGGACCGTCGAGTAGAACCGCGGCACTGTTTCCGTGTTGTGGTTGAGGATTTCCGGTTGCGCATCGAGGACGTTCTGGAGGGCGCTCCAGACCCCCTTGAAGTCGGGGATAAGCACCTCGATGGTCACTTCGGGCGAGAGCTTCCGCGTCCAGCGGATGGTCTCGGCGAAGATGCTCGAACCGCCGTCCGCCAGTTCGTCCCGGTTCACGCTGGTGATCACGGCGTGGCGCAGGCCCATCCGCTGGATGGCGAGGGCCACCCGGCGCGGCTCGCCGAGGTCGACTGTGCCGGGCCGCCCCGTTTTCACGGCACAGAAGCCGCAGGAGCGCGTGCAAGTGTCGCCGAGGATCATGAACGTTGCCGTGCCGCGGTTCCAGCAATCACCGATGTTCGGGCAGTGCGCCTCTTCGCAGACGGTGTGAAGTTCCTGGTCGCGCATCAACACGCGCAGCCGCTCGTAGTTCTCGCCGGCCGGGAAGCGCACTTTCAGCCACGGCGGGCGTTCGGGGTGCCGTAGTGCCATACCTCCAGTGTAGATCGCTCGCCGGGGCGGCGGGTCTGCCGCCGTAGGCCGTCGCTCGGGTAGACTCCCCCGCACTGATCCAGTGCCAGGGGAGCCCCACATGCCACGACTCGAGAACCAGGTAGCAGTCATCACCGGCGCCGCCAGCGGCATCGGTGAAGGCACGGTCCGGGCCTATGTGGCCGAAGGGGCGAAAGTCGTCATCGCTGACATCGAAGACGGCCGTGGAAGCGCCCTCGCCGAGGAACTCGGCCCGGGAACCACCTTCGTCCACACCGACGTCTCGTCCGAGGACGATGTCGCCCGTGCCGTAGCCACTGCGGTTGAGCGCTGGGGCCGGCTCGATGTGATGTTCAACAACGCAGGCTTCGGCGGCGCCGGAGGGCCGATCGAGGACCTCGACATGGCGGCCTACGACACCACGATGAACGTCCTCCTCAAGGGTGTCTTCATGGGCGCGAAGCACGCCGCCCGCCAGATGAAAGCCCAGGGCAGCGGGGTCATCCTCAATACCGCCAGTGTGGCCGGGTTGCAGGCTGGCTTCGGCCCACTCGTCTACAGCGCTGCGAAGGCTGCCGTCGCCCATTTCAGCCGCTGCCTGGCGGTCGAACTCGCGCCGTTCGGGGTGCGCGTCAACGCCATCTGCCCCGGCGTCATCGTCACGAACATCTTCACCAACAGCCTCGGCGTCCCGGCTGAGATGCGTGACGCGCTCCTCCCGAAGATCGATACCGCGCTTTCGAACTGGGCGCCGCTCGGCCGCTCGGGCTTCCCCGCCGATATCGCGAACGCGGCGCTCTGGCTGGCCAGCCCGGAAGCGTCCTACGTCACCGGCCAGGCCATCACCGTCGATGGCGGCCTGACCGCTGGCCGCTCCATGGGCGAGTTCGGCGAACGGATTGCCAGCGCCTTCGGCATCGACCCCGCGGTCTTCGCCGCCCAGTGCGCAGGCCAGTGATGTTCGCTGCGAATTCCTTCGAACCAGCCCGCTGGCGAGCCGCGCAATGAGGTTCTGGCCGCGGCGGAAGGAACGCTGGGAGCGCCCGGAGCCGCCGAGCGAGATCACCCTGCAGGCCATCGGCCGGGTGCGGAACGATGTCGCGAAGCCCCGGCCGCA
>JBDHWA010000036.1:0-10920 GCA_039809945.1 Dehalococcoidia bacterium
CTAGTCCACCGGCCCAAGCCCGATCTGGCGGGCATAGAGGGCGGCCTGGGTGCGGCTCTGGACGCCCAGCTTCACGAGGATGCTCGAAACGTGGGTCTTCACGGTGTTTTCGCCGATGTAGAGGGCGGCGGCGATCTCTTTGTTCGCTTTTCCCTGCGCCAGCAGCCGGAGCACGTCGGTCTCCCGCTCGGTCAGCGTTTCCGGGCTCTCCGGCGCGCGAACCTCGCGGACCAGCCGTGCCGCTGCCTGTGGCGACAGCTGCACCTGGCCGTTCGCGGCCGCCTTGATCGCGCGGGTTAACTCTTCGGCCTGCGTGTCCTTCAATAGGTAGCCGATCGCCCCGGCCCGCACCGCGCCGACGACTGACGCGTCTTCGAGAACAGAGGTAAGTGCGATGACTTCTGTGTCCGGGACTTCACGCCGGATGTGGCCGATCGCCGTGATCCCGTCCATCACTGGCATGAGGAGGTCCATCAGGACCACGTCGGGCTTCAGTTTCCGGGCAAGGTCGAGCGCCTCGGCGCCGTTCTGCGCTTCGGCCACGACTTCGAAGTCGGGGTCATCGAGGAGGAACATCTTCAGGCCCTGGCGGACCACGGCATGGTCATCCGCGATTACGAGACGGATGGACATGGAACCTCCAGCAGCGCTCCCCGGATTTGCGGCTCACGGATCATCCGCACTATATCACCGCGTTTCGCGCGAACCTTCCTCCAACTTTCGCATGAGATCTGGTTCACCCGAAGAGGGCGTGAGGTTCAATCCCGGCGAATGACGCCACCGCTGCTGCCCGCCCGTACGGTTGGGAGCGTGATGGATTACCCGATTCGCCTTTTGCTTGTTGATGACGAAGCCCGAGTTCGCCGCGGTCTGCGCATGTGCATCGACGGTGAGCCCGACTTCGAGGTCGTCGGCGAAGCAGAAGAAGGCGGCGCGGCAATCGCCCTTGCCAGCGCGCTCCATCCCGACATCGTGGTCCTGGACCTTCGTATGCGGGGCATGGGCGGCATGGAGGCGGCCGGCGAACTCGCTTCGGCACGGCCCGCGACCTGCGTGGTGATCCTGTCACTCCAGGACGACGTGAAGACGCGCGCTGAGGCCATGGCCTCCGGCGCCGCCGCGTTCGTCGGCAAGCAGGAGGGCATAGCCCGCCTGTTCGAAGTCATCCGTGACGTTGCCGGGGCCGCCCGGGCGTCGTGAGCCGCGGACCAATCCGTGACCTTGGGAGAGGAACCAATGAACCAGGAAATCGCACTTACCGCACCGCAAACCGCCGCCCGGGCTGCCCGTGGGAACGCAGCCGTGCAGGCGGCCGGTGTCGCTACGGCGGCAGCGCCGATCATTCACATCGATGACGTGGTGAAGGTGTACGACACCGGCGCCCAGCAGGTGCGCGCCCTCAAGGGCGTCAGCCTCACCGTCGAACGCGGCGACATGGTCGCCATCATGGGCCCTTCGGGCTGCGGGAAGACCACCCTCCTGAACTGTGCGAGCGGCCTCGACGTCGTCGACGGCGGGCGCGTGACCATCGCCGGGGCTGACCTGGCCCAGCTTTCGGACAAGACTCGGACCACCTTCCGTGCGCGGAACATGGGCTTTGTCTTCCAGACCTACAACCTTCTGCCCGTGCTCTCCGCCGTGGAGAACGTCGAGCTTCCGCTCATCGTTTCCGGCGTAAGCCCGAAGGAGGCCCGGCGGCGCGCCCTCGACGCCCTCGAGACCGTTGGCCTACGCCAGCTCGCCGACAACCGGCCTGCCCAGCTTAGCGGCGGCCAGCGCCAGCGCGTCACCATCGCCCGGTCGCTCGTCAACGAGCCCGACATCGTCTGGGCCGATGAACCCACCGGCGCACTCGATTCACGCACCGCCGACGACATCATGACCCTGATGGAGACCCTCAACCGCGAGAAGGGCCTCACCTTTGTCATCGTCACCCACGACCCTGCCATCGGCGCGCGTTGCAACCGCGTGGTGCGCATGCACGACGGTCTCATCGTTTCCGAAGAGGCCCGGCCATGAACGAGCTCTTCGGCCTGCCCATCACCACGCTCGCCATCATCCTCGGCAGCCTCCTCGGGACAGCGGTGCTCACCGTCGCCGTCCTCGGCGTGACCAACCGCACGATGTTCAAATTCGGCCTCCGCAACATTCCGCGGCGCGGCCTCCAATCACTCCTCGTCGTTGCCGGGCTCGCCCTGGCGACGCTCATCACTACCGCCGCCTTCGTCACCGGCGACACCGTCGACCATTCGCTCACGAAGGACGTCTACTCCGTCTTCGGGCGCTCGGACCTCGACATCACCTGGAACGGCGAACGCGACTTCGGCCTCGACCAGGGCGCAGTGAACGAGGGCACGGTCATCTATGCCGACGAAGCCGGCGTTGACGCCCTCGAAGCCCGTTTCGGCGCCGACCCTGCAATCGACGCATTCCTGCCCTTCCTCACGGTTCCCGCGCCGGTCACGAACGTCCGCACCGGCGATGCGAAGCCGTCCATCCAGCTCACCGGTGTCGACTTCGAGCGCCTGGCGCGTGCAGGCGGGCTCACCCTCGAAAATGGCCGCACCGCTGACCCGCACGACCTCGGCGATAGCGGCGTCTTCCTCAGCGAACGGGCTGCGAAGGACCTCCACGCCCGCACCGGCGATCCACTGGTCATCACTGTTGCCGGGACCCGGACGAACGTGATGGTAGCGGGCATCGTGAAGGACGAAATCGCCTCCGGCGTGCTCGGCATGGCCTACTCGAACGTCCCCGGGGGCCTTGTCCTCCCGATGGACCGCCTGCGGTCGATTGCCGGTTTCCAGGGCCACGAGATAACTTCGCTCACCGTCGCCCTCCATGGCGGCGTCCACAACACGCTCGATCTTGCGAACCCGGCAGCGGAACGCATCACGGAATACCTCCGCAGCGACGGCGCCGGTGTGTTCGGCCCTACCGTCGACGGGAGCAACCCTGAGGCCCTCCGCGTCGATGACGCCAAGCAGCACCGCGTCGAAGAAGCCGAAGTGATCGGCAACATCATGACCACGCTCTTCCTCGTCCTCGGCCTCTTCTCGATGGCTGCCGGCGTGATGCTCATCTTCATGATCTTCGTGATGCTCGCGGCCGAGCGCCGCGCCGAAATGGGCATGGCCCGTGCGGTCGGCGCCCAGCGCGGAGACATCGTGAAGTCCTTCCTCGCCGAAGGGATGGCCTACTCGCTGCTCTCCGGCGTGATTGGCGTCGCGGCCGGGATCCTCACCTCGTGGCTGCTCGTCGATGTCCTCCTCAAGGCTGCCGCTGGCGACTACTTCTCCCTCATCGAGATGCAGATCACGCCCACAGCCATCGTCATCGGCTACAGCCTGGGCGTTGTTCTGACCTTCATCACCGTTATCTTCGCCTCCCTCAAGGCGAGCCACGTCAACATCGTCTCGGCTATCCGCCAACTGCCGGACGACGGCAAGCGCGAAGGCAAGCGCAAGACGAACTGGCGCTGGGTCGCCCTCGGTGTGCCCGCCCTGGTCGTCCCTCCGCTGGGCATCTGGTGGCTGTTCCGCAAAGGCATCGGGCTTCCCTGGGCCTGGATCATGGGCCCGCTCGGTGTGGTCCTCGGCGCGCTGTTCATCGCCATGGGGAAGTCCTCCGAGGTGCTCTTCCCGTTCGCGCTGGGCATGTCCCTCATCCCGATCTCCATCGCCGCGATGGCGCGCCAGCTTGGCATGCCGAACCGCCCGCTCTGGACCGTGGTCGGCATCGTCCTCGGCAGCTACTGGCTGATGCCGGCCAGCCTCCATGAGCGCCTCTTCGGGACGTTCAGCCAGGACATCGAGATGTTCGTCCTCAGCGGCGTGATGATCGTGATCGCGTTCACCCTCGTCATCGTCTTCAACTCGCGTGTCCTGACGTCGCTGTTCTCCCGCTCAGGCGAAGGTCTCCGCGCTTACAGCGTCGCGATCCTGGCGCTCGTCGCTGCGGCTGCTCTGGCCGCCACCGGCTTCGTCCTCCGCGATTCGGGCGACGGGCTCGGCCAGCTCTTCTACCTGGCGGCCGGGCTGGTCGTCCCCGTCGCGCTGACTATCGCTGCAGCGGCTCGATTCCCGTCGCTGGCGCCCGCCCTCAAGATGGCCATCGCCTACCCGCTGAGCAACCGGTTCCGCACCGGCATGACCATCGCGATGTTCTCGCTCATCGTCTTCTCGCTGACGGTCTTCAGCGTACTCCTGGCAAACTTCCAGACCGCCTTCCTCGGTGGTGACGCCCGCGCCAACATCGACATCGTGACGACGGCGAGCGGCGCCAGCACCGTCCGCGACGTTCCTGCCGCGCTCCAGGAAGACGGCTCGCCGGTCGCGTCCGAAATCACCGGATCGGGCCGGACCACGATTCCCGGTTCGGGCGAACTCGTGAGCCAGCCCGGCAAGAAGAACGATGGCCTCTACCCGGTCATCGGCGCTGATGCCGGTTTCTACGAGAGCCTGCAGACGACCCTCCACGCCTACGCGAACGGCTTCGCAAGCCCCCAGGCGGTGATGGACGCTGCCAATAGCGACGCTTCCTATGCCCTGGTTGATACCGCCGTCGTCGGGGTCAGCTTCAATGACCGCTTCGACTGGACCGCGAAGGACGTGACCATCGAGGATGGCCGCTTCGAGCCGTTCACCCTCGACATCGCGGATCCGGTCTCTGGCAACAAGACCACGGTCACCGTCATCGGTGTGCTCAAGAGCCAGCTGCCCGCGCCCACCTTCGGCGGCATCTACCTGAACGAGGCCGGCTATCGCCAACTCAAGGGCGAACCGGACTACCGCCGCGGCTACATCCGGCTGGCCGAAGGGACAGACAGCCGTGCCGCCGCCCGCGGCATCGAATCAGCCCTCGCCGTCCAGGGCGTGAAAGCCGAGTCCGTCGAGAAGATCTTCGCCGACATGTCGGCCACGAACACGGCCTTCAACCGAATGTTCCAGGCGTTCATGGCCCTCGGCCTCTTCGTCGGAATCGCCGGCCTCGGTGTCATCGCCTTCCGCTCGGTGGTCGAACGCCGCCAGCAGATCGGCATGCTGCGGGCCATCGGTTACCAGCGGAAGACGGTCACGTTGACCTTCCTCCTCGAGTCGAGCTTCGTCGCCGTGATGGGCATCCTCTCCGGGGTGGTCGGCGGCGCCATCCTCGGCCGCAACCTCCTGACCTCGCCGGACTTCACTGACGGCGCGGACATCACCTTCGCCATGCCCTGGGCGGAAATCCTCCTGGTCATCGGCGCCTCGTTCCTGTTCTCGCTGTTGATGACCTGGTGGCCGAGCCGTGACGCCAGCCGCGTGCCCGTCGCGGAAGCCCTCCGCTACGAGTAGGCGCAGAGAACCGCTGCAAGCCGAGAGGGCGTCCCAGTATGGGACGCCCTCTCGTTGTTGAATGCTGGCGACCTCAGAGGTGGTCGACGAAGAACTTCGTCGCGATGGCGATAAGCTGATTCGCGCCCGGGTTCGGTGTTCCGCCGGTTGGCACGAAGCTGTGGCCCGCGTTTTCCACCCGGACGAAGGTCACGTCCACGCCCGCCGCCGAGAGCGCTGCTTCGAAGATCTCGGACTGCGAAATCGGCACTACGGGGTCTTCCTCGCCGTGCATGAGGAGGAAGTCGGCGTCGTCGCTGGAGACGTAGTTCACGGCACTGGCAATCCACAGCGGGTCGGTTTCGTCGTCCGTCGTCGTATCTGTGCCGAAGACGCGCGTGTGCGCCGCGTTGTGGTTCGCCATGTTCGGGTCGCTGAAGTCGCTTGCGCCGAACATCGAGACAACGGCGCTGACCTCGCTGGAATACGACTCGTAGCCCCCCACCATCGCGAAGTCGCCGTCCTCAGCCGTCCCGAGGAGGTTCACCAGTTGGCCTCCCGCGCTGCCGCCAATCGCACCGATGCGGTCCGGGTCGATGCCGAAGGTGGCGGCGTTCGCGCGAATGAAGCGGACGCCGCACTGCACGTCCTGGATGTGCGCCGGGAACAGGTATTCCGGAGAAAGCCGGTAGTCCACCGAGAAGACGACGAACCCGGCCTCGACCAGCGACGGGATGTAGCGCGCGCCCTCACCCGCCGAGCGCGACCCGGATGTCCAACCGCCACCGTGGACATACACCACTGCCGGGTCATTCGATGCGGCGGTGTGCCCGTCCGGGTAGTAGACGTCCATCTGCAACTCCACCCCATCGACCGGCTCGCAGAAGGTCACGGTCTCGTCGGGCGAAAGGGTTGATGGCTTCTCCACTCCGCCGGGCAGTGAACCGCCGGGCTGGTGAGGCGCCTGCGGGCGCACCGGTGTGGCCGGTACAACCGCCCCTGCGGGTGTCGCTGGTTGGGGCCGTGCGTCGGCCTCGCCGCCAAAGGCGCACGCGGCCAGGATGGCGCCCGCAACCAGCGTGCTGCCCGCGGCAAATAGTCGCTTCTTCATCTTGCTCCTCCGCTCCGGCCTGCTGGCCGGGTGTTGCCGGAAGAATGGCGACCGCCCCGTGGGAGGTGACGCATCAGGCAGGAGCAACAGTAAAGATGCGTGCACGGTGGTTGGAACGGCGTAAGAAGCCGGGCCGGCTGGAGCGCGGCCGTGCGAGAGTGGGTCGCCTTGCCGGGGCTAAAACCAGCCCTTGCCGGCAACCAGCGTGAGCTGGCTCTCCCGTGCCCGGCCGTCGGCGAAGGTCATCGAGAAGTGCAGCTTCGCCTGGAAGGTCTGCTCTTCCGCGACGGTGATGCTCGTGAGTTCGATTGCATGGCGCCAGCCCGTTTGCAGCACCTGGCGGCCCGGGCTCAACCCGAGTGGCAGGACGCCCGACTGGAGCAGCGCCTGGCCGGGGCCGAACAGGTCGTAGACCAGGTGGTCGGCGGTCCATTCGACGGCAACGGGGGCGGCGCCGAGGGCGAGTAGTACGACCGCGTTGTGAGGCTGGTCGAAGGTGAGCTCAATCCCGGACACGGGGTGCTCCATGGCTTCTTCTGCGATGCCGCGCAGGCGATTGGCAAGCGTGGAGAGCGGCCGCGGCAGCTTTTGGCCGGGATGAAACCGGAACGACTCGCCGCCTGCAGTCACTTCTTCTGTTTCGTAGGGGGGCCGGCCGGGCGCCTGGAGTTCCACGGGCGTGTTGGCGGCGCCGCTCACCGCCTTGCGGAGGCTCGCGAGCGCTGCCGCATCCAGCTGAAACGCAAAGGAGCCGGTTCGGCCGATGGCAACCACACGGCGTGCCCGGGCGGCGCCGGTGTCATCGATTTCGACCAACTCGTCGCTGCGCGGCTTCGGTCCCCCGGAACGGTGGTAGGAGACGAACATCAGCGGCGCTCGGACTTCCATTTCGTGCCGGGGAAGACCAGCTCGAGCAGGTTGGCGAACGATTGCACGTGGCGTGGCTGAACAGGGTGCTCGTGGGGGGCTACCGTCGTGAGGTTCTGGCCGCGCGCGAGATTGCTGGTCATTTCACCCATGAGGCTGCCATTCGAGACGGTGAACGGTTCGGTCGCGCGGGTGAGGTTCGAGGTCCAGTCGTTGTTGTTGTATTGGTAGAAGAACTGCGAGATGTCGGCGGCACCGTTGAAGCCATAGGCAGCCTGGTAGCGCTGCGCGACCAGGCGCGCGAAGGCGCCTGTGACGATGCCGTGGGTATCCAGTTTGTCGGCGACAAGTCCGAGCTTCTGGTCGCTTGTGAGGGTTGGGTTGCCAGTCAGGATGGCGTTGATTTCGTCCGCCACGGTGCGAGACCCCGTGCCATCGGCAGCACGGGTCTGGGCCACTGCCGGCTCGAGCCCCGTGGTCTTCACGTACGATTCTTCCGGGCGGTTGTATTCGTCATCGAGTCCGACCAGGTGGCCGAACTCATGGGGTGCGAGGCCGCGGCGCGTGTCGTTCACATACCAGTTGTCGGTGTCGGAGCGAGGGTCGGGGTTCTTCTTGGTCGGCTTTCCGACCTTCACCTTGTGCGGGGCCGATGAGGACTTCTTCGGCACAAACTCGATGTCGTACTGCCGGGGGGGATTCGCCCCCAGCTCCACCGCTTTGTAGTTGTTCCACACTGAGCGGATGTCATCGAGCCAGGTGTTGACCATCGGGTGGCTGCTGGCGCCCGTGAACTTAATCCGGACGGTGATGGTGACCTTGTTGTTCTTCACTTCCCAGTCGAACGCGCTCGTCCCACCGGCAGTGGCGCCTTCGACCACTTCCTCGCTGTAGAAGGACTGGGCGCCGAAGGTGATGCCACCGGGCGCTTTGTCGAGTTCGCCCCAGGTCAGTTTGCCAACGTTGCCGTTCGCCTGGATGTTGACGGACGCCTGGAACTTCTTGGTGGCACTGTTCGTGAGGAAGCCAAAGATGCCGTCGACCTTGAGCGGCTTGAACGGCGGTTTCGGCCCAGGCTGTGCGGCGCGCCAGTTGTTGAGCCGCTGTTGCAGCTCTTTGACGGCGTTCCCGGTCTTCCCGAAGGAGACCATGGGATGGCGGTTGCCATCGAAGGGTGTGGAGCCCGTCGCCTCCTCCTTCGCTTTCACGGTGAGTTGGCCGTTGACCACAATGCTCGGCGCATCGGCATCGAGGGCCAGCCACGTAGCGAGGCCTGCCTTGCTGGCGCCGTTGATCCCCTTCGCTGCCTGGTAGGCTGTGAGCAGGTTCTCGGTGGCGGCGTCGAAGAAAGCGGATATCGAAGTGCGGTTTGCGCCGTTCGCACGGGTTGCGTTGAGCTTCTGCTGAAGGATACCGACGATGGTGAAAGTGGTGCCGCCTCCAACTGCCAGCGGGCTCCATGCCTTCTTGGCCGCTACTGCGGCGTCGTCTGATTCCTTTTTGAACCTGGCGAGTTCCGCATCGACCGTGCCCGCGAGGTTCAGGGCATTCAGACTTGCTCTGCCCTGGTTGTCCAGGAGTTCCTGGATCTTGTTGACGGCACTGGTGGTCATCGGGCTGTCGTAGCGGAGCCACCGCGCCTTGTCCTTGCCGAACTGGTTCCGGTTCTGGGCGAAGTTCCCAGCCCAGTCGTTGATCTTCTTGGCCGCGGCCTTTACGCCCACGCTTTCGGCGACGGTATCGTCGTGCGCTTTCTTTGCGGCCGCTGCGGCGGTGTCGGCGGCTTCGGCCTGCCTGGCGGCGTTCTGGCCGCTGTCGGCAGCCTCGACCTGCCAGAATCCGGCGCCGGTGTTCAGGGCAGTGAGTGCAGCGGCGCTCTTGAGCTTCGCTTCGTTGAGCCGTGCGGCCCAGGGCGCCATCCCGTCGGTAACTTTCGTGGCCTCGGCCATGCCGGCATCGTGGACTTGCTGGATGGCGCGGAGGGCCTTCTTCACCGACGAACGGACTTTGTCGGGTGCATCGTGACCGACACCTTTTTCGTCCATGAAGAACGGGGTGGTGCGGGCAGGTGTCTTATCGGGTTCCTTGTGGCCGACTCCGTGCTCGTCCATGAAGAAGGTGCCATGGTTCTTCGTCTTTGAAGGTTCCTTGTGGCCGACACCGTGCTCGTCCATGTAGAAGACGCCGTGGGTCTTCGTCTTCGAAGGCTCCTTGTGGCCGACGCCGCTCTCATCCATGTAGATGGTGTCGCCTTCGCGTTGGATCGCGTGGCGGCGCTGGAGGACGCGCTGGACCGCGGCGTTCCCGGCCTGCGCCTGCAGCGCCAGGATCGAAAACTCCCCGGGTACGCGGCCCCGCTGCCCTTCCGGAGTGTTCTGGGTCTCTGGCACGCGCGGCTTGAGGCGCTTCGCGTGCTCCCTGGCATGGCTGACAGGTTCGTTCACGGCGCCTTCACAATACGCTTGCCGGTCAAGTGTCTCCACCGGCCCGTCTGGGCGCAGCGGCCCGCGGCGTGATTCAATACCCCTCCACCTGCGTCACTTTGCGAGGAGAGCTCATGGACTTCGAACTGTCTGAAGAACACCGCCTGATCAAGGACACCGCGCGCCGCATCGCCCGCGAGGTCGTCGCGCCGCGCGCAAAGGAAGTCGATGAGACGGGCGAATACCCGCACGACTACTTCGAAGCGTTCAAACAGGCGGGCCTCCTCGGTATGGCCATCCCCGAGTCGATGGGCGGCACCGGCAATGGCATCCTGCCCATCTGCCTGGCCATTGAAGAGGTGGCGAAGTACGAATGCGGCGCGGGTCTCATGCTCGTTCTCACCGGCCTGCCTACCCGGCCAATCATGTTCGGCGGCACCCCGGAACAGCAGCAGAAGTGGCTCCCCGCCCTCTGCTCGGGCGATCGAAAGGCGGCGTTCTGTCTCACCGAACCCGACCACGGCTCAGACGCCGCTGCGCTCGAAACCCGCGCGACCCGCGACGGCGATGATTACATCCTCAACGGGAACAAGGTCTACATCTCCGGCGGCACCGTGGCCGACTACCTCACCGTCTTCGCCCGCACTGGCGGGCCCGGCGCGAAGGGCATCAGCGCCTTCGTCGTCGATGCCCACGCACCCGGCGTTCGTATCGATCGGACCGATGACAAGATGGGTGTGCGCAGCGTGCCTACTGCGCATTTCAGCTTCTCCGATGTACGCGTCCCCGCGGAGAACCTCCTCGGCGGCGTCGAAGGCCAGGGCTTCAACCATGCGATGTTCACCCTGAACTCCCTCCGACCGACCGTCGGCGCGCGCGGTGTTGGCCTTGCCGAAGGCGCCGCCGGCTATGCGATGGAGTGGGCGCGCGAACGGAAGGCGTTCGGCAACTCTGTCATTGACTTCGAAGCCATCCAGTTCATGTTCGCGGACATGGCAATCCAGATCGAAGCCGCGCGGAACCTCGTCTACAAGGCGGCCTGGCTGGTGGACCAGGGCAAGTTCATGAAGGAGTACGCCCACAACCTCTCGATCGCCAAGGCCTACGCCACTGAGATGGCGAACCGCGTCGCCTTCGATGCCCTGCAGGTGCTCGGCGCGCAGGGCTACATGAAGGACCATCCGCTCGAACGCCACTACCGCGACGC
>JBDHWA010000037.1:0-10862 GCA_039809945.1 Dehalococcoidia bacterium
TTCACCGCTGAGTACACGTCCCCAGATGGCCTCTACCGGCAGCGCTTCGTCGAGAACCGCCAGAACGTAGCCGCCCAGACCGAGAAGGATTACCTCGACGCCTACACGAAGCTGAAGGCGGCCGTCCCTGCGAACGTGAACCTCGATGCCCTACTCGAAACGCGCGGGAACACGACGCCAACCTCAATTACGCTCGCCGAGCAGGCTCGCCTCCAGTCCCAGCTGGACCAGATTGATGGCGCGCTCGCGGGCGCAGGGAACAGTTCGCCCGGTGCGCTTGCCGCGGTCGCATCATCGATCCTCGGCCAGCCGGTGGCACCAGCCGATGCCCTGGCCGCGCTGCAACTGAAGAAGGCCGCCCTGACTGCAGCGATCCAGAGTTCCGAGAAATCCGGCCCCACGATTGCAGAATCGCAGCTTGACCCGGCGACGCTGGCGCTGCTTGACCGCGCTCGCGGCCTTCGCCAGGTAAAGGACGAATCGTACGTGCGGCTCGCCAACGCCCAGGTCGCTGCGACCAGTGCGCTCAGCTACATCGACGTCTCGTACACATCGAGCGGCGGCCTCGGCGGTTCGCTCATTGGCCGGATTGCCGTTGCCCTCGTGGTCACCATCGTGTTCGGGCTCATCGCCATCTACACTGTCGAATGGCTCAGTCCGGTTCGCTCTGGTTCGAAGAGCGCCTGACCGCCGCCTCGACCACTATGCGCATCGCAGAGATCAACGACATCGCCTCGGTCGCGTCCGAAATCGGCGCGGGACTGCGCGCGCGCGGGCACGAAGTCGCCCTCTATCATCCGCGGCTTGTCGGCGCGAGCCTCCATCCCCAGGTCAAGCCGATAACGGCCCCGGTTCGCGCGCTCGACTGGCTGGACCTTATTCGCCGCATCCGGGCCGGCGGGTATGACCTCGTCCACATCCACTACGCCTACCTCGGCAATATTGGCCTGCTCGGCGGATTCCCATACATCCTCCACTGCCACGGGACGGACCTGCGCGGTGGCACGGCCGTCACCCGGCCGCTGATTCGCAACGCCCTCCGCGGCGCGCGGCACGTGTTCTATTCGACCCCGGACCTCGAGCACTACGTCGGCGAGGTGCGCCCGGACGGGGAGTTCCTCCCGAACCCGGTGGACACAGCGCAGTTCCGCCCGCTTACGAGCGCGGATGAGCGCCCGGGCGTGCTGATCTGCTGCGGCCTCACAGAGGTGAAGGGCGCCGGACGGCTGTTGAAGGCCTGCCAGCATCTCGCCCGGACGCGGCCGGACATCCGCATCACGGCCATCGGCGGCGGGAGCTTTACGCCCCAATTTCAGGCGCTCCCGAACGTCACCGTCATCGCCCACCAGCCGCGCTGGAAGCTTCCCGCGCTCATCAACCAGCACGGCATCGTCCTCGGGCAGGTGAAGCTGGGCAGCGCCGGCATGGCCGAACTCGAAGCGATGGCCTGCGCCCGCCCGGTGGTCACCTGGTTCAACGAATTGCACGCCTACGCCGAGCCGCCGCCCTTCGTCACCGCCGTCGACGCTGTCGAGATCGCCGAAGCCGTGGCTGCGCTCCATGATTCGGCGGCCATGCGCCTTTCCGTGGGCGAAAACGGCCGCGCCTGGGTGGAACGCCACCACGGCCTCGACCGCGTGGTCGACCGGGTCGAGACGGTTGCGGCCGCCATCGTCGGCGGTACGGCCATCCCGCAGGCGCCGGCAGCCTGATGCGCTTCGTCCAGGTCAACGACATCGCGTCGGTCGCGAGCGAACTCGCCGTTGCCCTGCGCCGCCGCGGCCACGAAGTTGACCTGCTCTACCCGCGGCTCTACGGCGCCGGCCTCTCGCCGCTCTGGAAGCTCGCTGTCATCCCGGCCCGCTTCGCCGACTGGTTGCGCCTTGCGTGGCGCCTCCGCCGCGGCGACTACGACGCCGTCCACATCCACTACGCCTACCTCGGCATCGTCGGCCTTCTCGCCCGCGTGCCGTACGTCCTCCACTGCCACGGCGATGACGTGCGCGATGTGTCGCGGCGCATCTGGGCGCCCGTCATCAGGCTGGCCATCCAGCGCGCCCGCCACGTCTACTATTCGACGCCCGACCTTGCTGAGCCGCTGCACGCGATCCGCCCGGACGCCGAGTTCCTGCCGAACCCCATCGACATCGAACGCTTCCACCCGGCGCCGTTGCCGGGCGACGCTGAGGACGTCTTCGTGGCCTGCGCGCTGGCCGAGAACAAAGGCGTCGGGAACATCCTTGCCGCCTGCGAACAGCTCGAAGCCGAACGTCCCGCGGCCCGGATCACCGCGGTCGCCGGTGGTTCGGGGACGGAGCGCGCGAACGGACTGGCCAACGTGCTCCTGCTCATGCACCAGCCGCGCGAGAAGCTGCCCGCTCTCATGGCGCGCCACCGCATCATCATCGGGCAGGTTCACCAGGGCGCGGTCGGCATGGTCGAACTCGAAGCGATGGCCTGTGGCCGCCCGGTCATCGCCTACTTCACGTATGACGCCGCCTACGACGAGCCGCCGCCGTTCGTGAACGCCCACAGCGGTCCGGAAATCGCCGCAGCGGTGGAACGCCTCCTCGACGATGCCGCCGAACGCGAGCGCCTCAGCGTCGAAGGCCGCGGCTGGGTCGAACGCAACCACAACGCCGCCCACATCGCGGAGCGAATCGAGCAGCTGGCGCTGCGTTTCGCCCGCTGACCACGTACTCTTGATACCCGTCACCGGAGGGTGAAGACATGACAACTCCCGTTGCCCCGGGCTTCCTTGGCGAAATCCCGCTCGAGCTCCCGGCCCGCCCGCTCGTCTCCATCGTTATCCCATGCCTCAACGAAGAGGACTACATCGTCGCGCTCCTCGATTCGCTGGCGGCCCAGGATTACGGCGCTGACGGCATCGAGGTGCTCGTCTCCGACGGCGGCAGCACCGACCGCACGCGCGAACTCGTCCGCGGCTATGACTCGCCGTTCGCCCGCCTCGAACTGGTCGACAATCCCCGGCGCATCACCGTCGCCGGGCTGAACGAAGGCATGGCCGCCGCTCGCGGCGACTGCTGGATCATCATCGGGGCGCACAGCAAGGTGCGCGGCGACTTCGTCCGCGAATCGGTCGAAGCCCTGAAGCGGACCGGCGCAGCCTGTGTCGGCGGCCCAATCGAAACCATCGGCGACGGGACGGTTGGCCTCGCCATCGCCGCTGCCATGTCGTCGCCCTTCGGCGTCGGCAACGCCCGCTTCCGCTACGCGGAGGAGGAGGGCGAAGTCGATACCGTGCCCTTCGGCTGCTACCACCGGGCGGTCTGGGACGTGGTCGGCCAGTTCGATGAGACGGTCGATGGGGCCGATGAGGACAGCTACAACCAGCGCCTGATCGACGCCGGCGGCAAGATCTGGCTGACGCCGGCCATCCGCAGTAGCTACTACCCGCGGCGCACATTCAAGGCGCTGGCGAAGCAATACTGGGAGTACGGCGCGGCCAAGGGCACGCTCTTCCAGCGCGGGCGGCCGTTGCAGCCACGCCACTTCGCGCCGACCGCGATGGTCTTCGGCGGCCCGGGGCTCTGGGTCCTTGGGCGAATCTCGAAGAAGGCCCGGCTGCTCCTCAAGCTGCTGGCCGCCGTCTACATCGCGGGCGGGATGGTAATGGCCAGCCGGGCGGCCGCGAAGAACGGCGCGAACCCGTTCCTCACCTTCGCCGCCATGGCAACGATGCACGCCTCGTACGGCGCGGGCTTCGCCGCGGGCTGGTGGCGTGAGCGGCAGAGCGCGCTCGACGTCTAGCAGCCGGCCAAACACGCGACAACAGAGAGGGCGCCTCCGGCAAGAAGGCGCCCTCTCTTCGTCCGTTGTTAGCGGTGGACGTTACCGCTTCGGGCGGCCAGGGAGCCGGTCCGCCGCCACGATCAGCCCGGCAACTGCGACCAGCAGCACACCGAGGGCCAGGGGCGCGGGGCTGGTCCCGCCGTGATTGGCGCCCGTGCCCGTGTTTGGCGGCAGCGGGGCGTCACCCGCTGGCTGGCTCGTTCCGCCCGGCCTGGGCGTGCTGGTGGCCTGCGGCGGCGTCGCCGTGCTCGTCTGCTTCGGCGTGGTTGGCGTGGAGGTGGGCTTCGGCACGGTGGGGGTCGCCGTGGGAGTCACCGGGGACGGCGTTGCCGTTGGTTCCGGCGTGATGCCTGGCCAGTCAATTGGCCCGAGGTCGATCGGCGGCGCCGGCGTCGGCGATGGTTCGGGGTCGGGCGTCTCTGGCGCTGGTTCGACGAGCACGCAGATCCCCCACTTCGGGTGCGCCGCGGAGACGTGGACCGGCGTCGGGTAGGGGAGGTACGCGGCATTGTCGAACGGGCAGGCGTCGAGGTGAGAGTCCGTCTCGTAGCTCGCATAGCCGGCCACCTGCCAGCCTGGCCGCACCGGGTTGCCGGGCTGCACGCTGTAGTCGCCTTCGGCCACATCCATCATGTATCCCAGGTAGTTGGGTCCGCCGATGCCAAGCGTGCTCCACAGCCAGGAGCTGTTCTGCGGGCCGGTTAGCCTGCCCTGCCAGGAGTTGTCCCCATCGGGGGTGGTGTTCCGGATGCCGAAGGTGACGGAGGAGTTGGCGATGGTGGTGACCTGGATGAGGCGAATGCAGGCCACCCAGTGAGGATGCTGGGCGTCCAGCGTAAAGGTCCAACCCCCGGCGTAAAGGCTGGGATTGTTCGGACACTGCGGGGTGGTGTCCGGCGATTCGAAGATGTAGAACCCGGCCGTCCAGAGGCCTGGCGCCGGCGGGGTGTCGGTGGAGACGAAGTACATGCCAGCGTCCAGCCCGGTCCAGCTTTCATGATCGCCAGCGTTGCCGAGGTCGAAGGTCCTGGGGCCGCCAGGGCCGAAGATCTTGCCTGTGCCTTTGACCACGCCCGGGTCCCCGGCCAGGCCGACGGCGATGCTGCTGCCCGGGACGGTCTGGTCCTGGACATCGGATTGGTAGCCGGGCGAGTCGGCCCGGGCGGCCGTGAAGGTGGCAGACCCGCCGATGAGGGCGAGCCCGAGGATGAGGGCGAAGAGCGCGCCGAAACGCGCGGATTTCCGCCGGACGAATTGAACGAACATTGATCTGGCTCCCTGGTTTGTTCTGGAGCCAGTGTCCCGAGCCCTGTGATGCCCGGTGTACTGAGAACTACGTATACGTACTACGAAACTTGTGTGAGCCCGTTCACAATCGCCCAGCTGATGCCTTCGGCCCGGTTGCGCGCGCCGATCTTGGCGTAGGCGTGCTCGAGGTGCTTCTCCACCGTCCGCGGGCTGAGCACCAGCCGGGCCGCGACCTCGGCGGCCGTGAGGCCAGTTGCTACGAGTGCGAGGATCTCGCGTTCACGCGCAGTCAGTTCCGTCTTCGATGGGCGGGATCGCACTGGCGCATCGCCGCGCAGGAGCGCCCGGGCCTCTGCTGCGACGGACACGTAGCCGATGCGCTCGGCGATGGCCAGGGCTTCCTGCCAGTGGGTCGTCGCCGTCTCGCTGTCGTGAGCCTGCGCTGTGCCGAGGAGTAACGTCGCCCGGGCCAGCGCCGGCCGGGCACGGAGCGCGGCGGCCTGCAATCGCGCGCGGGAGAGGTGGCCCTCGGCCTCGGGCAGGCCGAGGCGCTTCGCAGCAATGCCCAGGTAGAGGTCGACCGGGCCCCAGCATGCCCCCGCGTCGCCCATCGCGGCGAACAGGCCGGCTGATGGCAACAGCCGCCGGTAGGCGGCGCCAACGAGGGTGGCGTCGTTCAGGTACGCCGTCCCGAGGTCGATGGCGATGCAGAGGCATGGCAGCATCGAAGAATCCGCCGGGAGCGTGTCGAGATCGACCGCCGCCAGTTCGGCGGCCGCCTCCGTGGTGCGGCCCGAACTGGCGAGGAAGTAGGCGAGGCCGATTCGCCAGGAGGCATGCGTGGAGCGGGCCCCGGCGATGATCCGGGCGAGGGTCTCAGGTGATCCGCCGCGCCCGTGCTCAAACCTCGCCTTGAGGGCCAGCACCGGCATGCCGCCGAGCACCGCCAGGACCCGGTTCTCACTGATGAACGGCGCGAGTTCGCCTGCCAGCCCCTCCGCGTCCGCGAATTCGCCTTCGAGCAGGCGGTTTGTGGCGCGAGCCATCGTCGCCAGCGCCAGCCAGTGGCGGTCGCCAAGGTCGTACGCAAGGCGGGTGAACGCGTCGAGGTGGTAGTCGTACCCCGGGGAATCGCCTGCGACCAGGCAGTCCATCTGCCGCCGCCAGTGGGCGATGAGTGCGTCGTTTGGGTGATTGCTTTCGTGTGCGACCTGCGCCATCTGCTCCGAGATGCGCATGCGCTCGGGGAAGAGCGCCGGGTCTTCACTCGCCATGTGCAGGGCGAGCAGCGCGTACAACTCGGTATGCGGGTCGCCGGAACGGCGTGCCAGGGAGTACGCCTCCTCTGCCTGGGGAAGGGCTTCAGCGGGCGTCTGCCAGGCCCGTTGACGCGCCAGCCGAGCCATCGCCATGGCGCGCTGGGCTTCGGAAAGGGCTCCGCCGCCCAGGCTTGCGATGAGCGCGGCGTTGACCCCTGCCACCGAGCGGTGAGGCGCATCGCCGCGCCCCGGGCGGAGGATGAAAGCGAGTTCTTCCCACTCGCAGAGGGCCGAAAAATGGGCATCGCCGGAGGCGGCCGCGAAGGCCCGCTGGGCTGCTTCGGCAGCTGCGGTGTACTTGCCTTCGGCCGAAAGCGCGGCAACCCACGCGAGTTCCGGCACATCCCCCTCGAGCCGAGCCTGCGGGCGCCCATCCATGCCGCCAGAAGATACCATCGCCACCATGACAGGCGAAACGTGATGCGAATATCCCTCGTGAGTGGCGCCAGGCCATCTCTCCCGCGGACATGACCGGGTGCAGCGCGCGTGTAAGATCTCCCGGCCCGGCCTGTCTGAGTGGTGAAGCCTGTGGCTCGACGGACTCGCAGGCATGCCCGGGGTTTCCCGGTTCGGCGCCGCGGTGCGGCAGAGGAGTGGCATGGATCAGTTCCCGGATTCCCGGCTGATTGAGCTCGCACAGGGCGGCGACAAGCACGCCTTCGCCGAGCTCTACTCGCGCTACTTCGACATGGTGTACGACTTCCTCGCCCGCATGATGCGGAACCGCGATGAAGCCGCGGACGTCGCTCAGGACACGTTCCTCAAGGCGATGAACGCTCTCGGCGGGCTGCAGAAGGGCGCCAGCTTCAAGAGCTGGATCTTCACCATCGCCCGCAACACCGCGCTGAACCGGATCGAGAAAAGCAACCGCACCCGGCCGCTCACCTTCGAAGGCGAAGACGGCGAGGAGGTTGGCTTCGACGTTGTCGATACCGACCGCTTCGCCGACCCGGAGGAGGCTGCCCAGGCGAACGCGGTCGCGTCGCTCGTCTGGCAGGCCGCGGCGGGCCTGGACCCCAGGCAACTTTCGTTGCTGGACCTGCACCTGCGCCAGGGGCTGGACAGCGGCGAAATCGCGGACGTCCTCGGTGTCACGAAGAACAACGGCTACGTGATGCTGAACCGTCTGAAGAAGGCCGTCGAAGAAGCGATCGGAGCCTTCATCATGTTCAAAACCGGGCGCCAGTACTGCGAGGAACTCGATGCAGTCCTCCACAAGCAGGACATCGACGGGATGTCGCCCGAGATTCGCAAGCTGGTCGAACGGCACGTGGCGCAGTGCCCCGGCTGTGCCGAGCGCAAGAAGCAGATGGCCCCGCTCGCCGCATTCGCCGCCTTCGGCGCCATTGGCGCACCGGTGGGCGCGAAGGCGCACATCCTCGACGGCCTGCTCCAGCAATGGCCCGGCCCGGCTGCTGGCGCAGGCCCTTCGGGAGGAACCGGCGGCTCGAGCAGCGGCACGGGAGGGCCGGGTGGCGGCGCCCGGGCGGGCCAGGCAGGCGGAGGGGGAGGAGCATTCGGGCTGCCGGCGCGGTTCCTTAAGGCGGGCGCGGGTCTCGGCGGCGCGCTTATCCTGCTCCTGCTGGCCTTGCTTGTCCCGGCGAGCCCGCTCGCGGTTACCGGCGACGGGGGCATCAACAAGGCTTTGCACGAAGCCAGTCCCACGCCCGGCAACTCCAACGTGATCCCGGCCTCGTCGCCGACAGCCACCGCGACGAGGCCGCAGACGGCCAGCGCCAGCCAGACGCTGACCGCTGCCGCCAGCGGGACTTCGACACCGACCCCGCAGGGTACGGCCACGCCGACCCCCGGCCCGGGCACTCCGACGGCCACCCCGACACTGACATCGACTGCGACGGCGACAGCCACGGCAACGAAGACGGCGACTCCCACGCCTACCCGCACGGCCGTGCCGACGGCGACGCCAACGCAGCAGCCTTGCACGCCCGTGCTCTCCTTCAACACCACGCTGCTCAACGTTCCGCCGGGCGGCAGCAGTTCGTTCACGATTTCGAACTCGGCGAACTGCGCAGCAGCATGGACCGCCGAGACCGACGGGACCCCCTGGCTCACGGTCACGCCTGCTTCCGGCAATCTTCAACCGTCCACCCAGACCTCAGTCGGGGTGATCGTGAACGCCCAGCTCGTGCCTTCCGGCGAAGGCGTCTACACCGGCGTCGTCGTTGTCAGCGGCCCGGGCAACACCGTCGAAGTGGTGGTCCGCGTGACGCGCGGAGGCGCTTCGCCGGAGATCATTCGCTACACCGGCAGCTGCGCCGCGACGGCGCCCAGCAGTTCGTGGACCGTCTACGCCACCGACGACGTCGCGGTCGCGAGCGTCACCGTCAGCTGGACGACGGCCGGCGGGTCGGCCGGGTCGGCGTCGCTTTCTTCGTCTGGCGGCACAGCGTGGACCGGCGCCGGCGGCGGGGCCTACGGCGGCTCGAACTTCGTCATCGTCGCGACAGACTTCGCGGGGCACGCAACCTCGCTCGGTATCTCACCGCCGCCCTCCTGTGGCTGACACCGGCGAGGGTTCGGAAACATTCGGTGCAGGGTCTCATTGATTGCCTGACAACCGTTCGACCGTACGGTAGACTGCCCCACACTGCCGCCAGTTACCCCTCGGAGGTACTCCTCGATGCCCGATTTCCCGTCTGTTGAATGGTTCAAGGAGGCCGCGGACCTGCTGAACAAGTCCGACAGCTTCAAGCGACTCGGCACCTGCGACTCCGAGATGGGTGTCCAGGTCGGCGATCGTTACTTCGAGGTCGATTTCGAAGCGTTCGAGGTCTCGAACGTGAAGGAGATCGATGCGAACCGCGCCGATGAACTCGACTTCGTCCTCGTCCAGTCGCCCGATGCCTGGAAGGCGATGCTCGACGACATCAAGGCGAACGGGCGGGCCACGCACGACTACACCCTGAACTCGCTCGACCTTCGCAGCGAAGTGGAATTCGCCCGCGGCAAGGACTACCACCGCCGGGACGCGTTTTACCGCTTCAACCAGACCTTCCAGGAGTTCTTCGACAACTCGGCGAAGATGCAGACGACCTTCCCGGTCACTGCCTGAACGAGCCGAACCCCTGCTCCGCTGAGCGCCTGCGATAGCGCCGGGCGGCCGCGTGCCGTGCCGGCGCTATACTTTTCCGATGCCGCAGGAATCGGTCGTCCTCGAACTCGCCGGGCGCGAGGTGACCATCACCAACCCGAACAAGGTCTTCTTCCCGCAGGCGGGCTACACCAAGCTCGACATCGTGAACTACTTCATCGCGGTCGGTGAGGGCGCCCTTGTGGGCGTTCGCAACCGGCCGATGGTGCTCAAGCGCTTCGTCAACGGCGCTGCCGAGGAGCCGTTCTTTCAGAAACGGGCGCCGGCCAACCTGCCCCCCGGCATCGAAACCGCGCACGTCACCTTCCCCAGCGGCCGGTCCGCCGACCTCTGCGTGGTCGATGACATTGCCGACCTCATCTGGGTTATCAACCTGGGGTGCCTCGACCTGAACCCATGGCACGTGCGGGCGAACGATGTGGACCACCCGGACGAGTGGCGCATCGACCTCGACCCGACGCCCGAGGCCACCTTCCATCACGTGCGCGAATTGGCGATGCACTGCCGTGACCTGCTCGAAGAGCTCGGCTACCGCGGCTACCCGAAGACGTCCGGCAGTCGCGGCATCCACATCAACATCCGCATCGAGCCGAAGTGGACGTTCACCGAGGTGCGCCGCTGCGCCCTCGCTTTCGGGCGCGAGCTCGAACGTCGCGTGCCAGCGCTGGCTACCACCGCATGGTGGAAAGAGGAGCGCCACGGCGTCTTCATCGACTACAACCAGAACGCGCGCGACCGGACGGTGGCCTCGGCGTACTCGGTACGGCCAACGCCCAATGCGCAGGTGAGCTGCCCGCTGGACTGGGACGAAGTGCCAAACGTGGAGCTCGCCGACTTTACCATCGAGACCGTGCCGCGGCGGTTCGCCGAAAAGGGCGACCCGGGCGCCGGCATCGACGACAGGGCGCACTCGCTCGAACCGCTGCTGGAGTTGATCAAGAAGCAGGAGGCGGAGGGCCTCGGCGATGCGCCCTACCCGCCGCATTACCCCAAGGCCGCGGGCGAACCGATGCGTGTCCAGCCAAGCCGGGCCCGTATCCGCCGCGCCGGCAGCGACGGCGCCGAGGGCTCCCGTTGGCGCCGCCCGCGTAAGGGCGAAACCGGGTAGCGGGCCGGGTAGCCACCGCAACCGTGATAAACTGAACGCCAGAGCAGCTGTCATGACGATCACAACTGTCGACGTCGAGGACGCGATGAACAGCCTCTCTCAGTTGCTCGAGGCGGTAGAGCGCGGAGAAGAGGTGGTAATCGAGCGGGCAGGAGCGCCGGTGGCCACGCTCGCTCCTAACGTTCGCAAGCCGTCGAAGCTGCTGCCCCCGGGAAGCCTGAAGGGAACCGAGTGGGTCATCCCCGACGACTTCGATGAGCCA
>JBDHWA010000038.1:0-10760 GCA_039809945.1 Dehalococcoidia bacterium
CTGAAGGTCACCTTCCCGGAGGGCATCCGCGTCGAGGAGATGGCGGTCATCGCCGAGAAAGCCGGTTTCGGCCCACGCGACGAGTTCATGGCCGCGGTCGCGCGAGCGCAGCTGCCGCCGGGCTTCGCCGAATCCCATCCGGCCGGCGCGGGCCTCGAGGGCTACCTCTTCCCCGACACCTACATCATGCGGGTTGGCGCCACGCCGGATGAACTCATCGCCTACATGCTCGAAACGCTCCAGCAGCGCTTTACGCCGGAGCTGCGGACGGCCGCCCAGTCGCACGGCCTGAACCCGCACCAGGCGCTCACCCTCGCCTCGATCGTCGAGCGCGAAGCGGTTATCGCGAAGGAGCGGCCGCTCATCGCCGGCGTCTTCTATAACCGGCTGGCTGCAGGCGACGCTCTCGGCGCGGACCCAACCGTGCAGTACGCCGTCTCGCTGCTCCCCGGCGCCGTGGAGAAGTCCGGGTACTGGAAGAAGGAACTGACCGCCGAGGACCTCCAGATCGATTCGCCCTATAACACGCGCAAGTTCCCCGGCCTGCCGCCGGGGCCGATCGCGAACCCCGGACTCGCCTCGATCGAAGCTGTCGCCAACCCCGAGACGACGAAGATGTACTACTTCGTGGCCGATGCGAAGGCCGCCGACGGTTCGCACATCTTCGCCGAGACGCTGGCCGAGCACGAACGCAACATCGCGCAGTACGGCTCGCCATGAGCCGCCTTGCCGGGATCATCGGCCACCCGGTCGCGCACTCGCTCTCGCCCGACTTCCAGGAGGCGGCGTTCGCCCATTGCGGCCTCGATGTCCGCTACGAACGGTGGGACACGCCGCTCGATGCGCTCGAAGCGCGTGTCGCATCGCTCCGCGACCCAGCCGTCGTCGGTGCAAACGTCACCATCCCGCACAAGGAAGCCGTCATCCCGCTGCTCGACGAGCTCGGCGGGCTAAGCGCCCGGATCGGCGCGGTCAACACCATCGTGAACCGCTCAGGGCGGCTCTTCGGGTTCAACACCGACGGCCCTGGGTTCGTCGCCGCGCTGCGAAACGAAGCCGCCTTCGATCCCGCCGGCAAGGCCATCCTCCTCCTTGGCGCGGGCGGCGCTGCGCGTGGCATTGCATTTGCCCTCGGCGAGGCCCGTGCCGAGCGTATCGCCATCTGGAACCGCTCCCCGGAGCGGGCCTACCGCCTCCTTGCCGAACTCAGCGCGGTCAAGGTCCCGGCTGACTGGCAGGCCGCCCCCGACGGATGGGGATACGATTGCATCGTGAACTGCACTTCGGCAGGCATGTCCGGCGGCGGCGCAGAGACCGACCCGGTCTGCGATTTCGCCCGGGCGATGCCATCGGCCCTTGCGGTCGATATCGTCTACCGCCCGGAAGTGACGCCGTTCCTCGCGGCAGCGGCTGCGCGAGGACTGCCCACCCTCGGCGGGCTCCCGATGCTCATCTACCAGGGCGCGCTCGCCTTCGAACTCTGGACAGGCGTCGCGGCGCCGGTGGACGTCATGTTCGAAGCAGCCCGGAAGCGGCTCGGGCAGGCCCACCTATGATCATCGTCGGGCTCATCTTCGTTGGCGTGATCTTCGCCGTCGTTGGCTGGGCGGTTTCGACCGAGATGTTCCAGCACCGGGCATGGCGGCGCCGTGTGGCCTCGGGCGATGCCGACATCGTCGCCGCACTGGTCGAAGAGGCGCTCGGCGCATGGCGCAGGGGCCGCCCGCCGCGGGGCACGCCCGCGAGTCTGTGGGCTGGCGTTCAATCTGCGCAGCTCATCGCCCTCGAAACCGATGGCGTCACGCTCTCGACCTCCGCCGAAGCGGAGTTCCGCACGGAAGGCGCGAGCCGTGTCCAGGTGTCCACCGCCCTCGACGAAGCGATCGCGGTCGCCGCGAAGCTGCTCGACATGATCATGTACGATGTCCCAAACCTTCGGCTCGCCTACGCGCGCGTCGATGTGTACTCCACTTTCAGCGGAGCTGATGGCACGCCGGTGCAGCGCCCGATCCTGACGGTGACTGCAGAGCGCACGATTGCCGACAACATGACCTGGGAAGCCCTTACTCCTGAAGAGATCCTCGGCCGCTTCGGTGCGACCTTCGAACGTGGTGCAGGCGGGCAACCGCTACCCATTGAGTTGCCCCCGGTCGAGGGCCGCCCGCCGCGCCCTACCGCCGAGGCCGCTGCCGAATTCGCGGCATCCGTCGAACGAGGCGAGGTCTGATGGGCCAGTTCCGGTTCCTCACCGCAGGCGAGAGCCATGGCAAGGGCCTGACGATGGTCGTCGAAGGCCTGCCCGCCGGCCTGCGCCTGTCCGAAGCTGACATCGCGCCCGACCTGCGCCGCCGCCAGGGCGGGTACGGCCGCGGTGGCCGCATGAAAATCGAATCTGATTACGCCGAGATCATGTCTGGTGTGCGCCATGGACTGACCCTTGGGTCGCCGCTCGCCCTCTGGATCCAGAACCGCGACTGGGTGAACTGGACCGAAAAGATGGCGGTCGAGCCGGTCGAAACCGAGATCGAACGGGTTACACGCATGCGCCCCGGCCATGCCGACCTCCCGGGCGCGCTGAAGTACGGCTTCGACGACGTGCGCAACGTCCTCGAACGCGCGAGCGCCCGCGAAACCGCGGCCCGGGTCGCCGTCGGCGCTGTCGCCAAGCGGCTCCTCGGTGAGTTCGGAGTCAGCTTCCACAGCCACACGCTGTCTATCGCCGGCGTCCGCGCGAACGTCCCCGCAGCCATCGACTGGGACGCGGTCGAGGAAGACCCGGTGCGCTGCTCGGACCGAGATTCGGGTGTGGCGATGGTCGCGGCCATCAACGCCGCGAAACCGGACGGCGACACCGTCGGCGGCGAGGTCGAGGTGCGCGTGAGCGGTATTCCGCTGGGCCTCGGCAGCCATGTCCACTGGGACCGGAAGCTCGACGGCCGCATCGCCCAGGCTATCTGCAGCATCAACGCGTTCAAGGCGGTGGGCTTCGGCCTCGGTTTCGAAGGCGCGGCGATGCGCGGTTCCCAGGTTCACGACGTCATCCTCCCGATCGCCGAATGGGAGGGCCTGCCCTGGCGGCACAAGACCAACAACCACGGCGGCATCGAAGGCGGCATCAGCACCGGCGAGGAAATCGTCGTCCGCGCGGCCATCAAGCCGATTCCCACGCTCGCCCATCCCCTGCCGTCGGTCGACCTCGATAGCGGCGAGGAGGTGCTCGCTCATTACGAGCGCAGCGACGTCTGTGTGGTGCCAGCCGGGGGCGTCGTCGCCGAAGCGATGGTCGCCATCGTCCTCGCCGACGCCTGGCTCGAAAAGTTCGGGGGCGACACCGTGGACGAGACCCGCGCCAATTGCGAGCGCTACCTCGAGACCATCGGCCCTCGCAACCGGCGGGACTGATGACAGCCTCCCGCATCTTCCTCGTGGGCCTCTCCGGTGGCGGCAAGTCCACCGCGGGAAGGCTCGCCGCCCAGCGGCTCGGCTGGTCTTTCGCGGATTCCGACGATGAAATCGAGCGGCTGAGCGGCCGCAACGTGCCGGACATCTTTCGTGATGACGGCGAAGAGGCGTTCCGCGCCCTCGAACTCGATGCACTCAAGGGCCTGGCGGAGCGCGATTCCATCGTCATCGCCACCGGCGGAGGCGCCGTCACCACCGCGGCCGCGCGCGAGTTGATGGGCGAAGGCTTCGTCGTCTGGCTTTCTGTCAGCCCCGAGGTTGCTGCCGAACGTATTGCCGCCAACCCGGCGACGCCCGACCGTCCGCTGCTCGCCGGCGACATGCGCGGCCGCCTCGAAGCCCTCCTCCAGGCGCGCGCCGACTGGTACCGCGCCGCGGATGCGGCGATCGATGTCGACGGACTTTCGCCCGAACTGGTCGCGGCCGAGATCGCGAACCTCTGGTCCGAGTGGCGGCGCAGCCCATTGCAGCCCGGTGAGCGAGGCTACGGCGGAGCGCGCCTGGCCGCGTCGGCACCCCGGTCGCTGGAACCTTGCGCCTTTGTCCGGACGCCCACCGAGACCTACCCGGTCATCGTGTCCGATGGCTGTTTCGAAGGGCTCGGCGAGGTCTGCCGCGAAGCCGGTCTCCATGGCCGGGCGTTCGTCGTCTCCGACACCGCCGTCGGCCCGCTCTTCGCCCACCGCGCGGAGGCCGTGCTCAAAGCCGCCGGCTACGCCGCAGAGACCCTGGAAGTGCCCGCCGGCGAGGAACACAAGACGCTCGCCACCGTCGGGATGGTCTACGACTGGCTCATCAGCCACCGCGTCGAACGCTCGGACTTCGTGGTCTGCGTTGGCGGCGGCGTTGTCACCGACCTCGCCGGGTTCGCCGCGGCGACCTGCCTGCGCGGCATCCCGTTCGTCCACGTTCCCACGTCGCTCCTCGCGATGGCCGACGCCTCCATCGGCGGCAAGACCGGCGTTGACCACGCCCGCGGGAAGAACCTCATCGGGGCGTTCGCCCAGCCGAAAGCGGTGCTGATAGACCCCCGCCTGCTGAAGTCGCTCCCGGCGCGCCATCTCCGCAACGGCTGGGCCGAACTGATCAAGCACGGCCTCATCCTCGACGCCCAGCTCTTCGCTGACCTCGAAGCTGCATCCGCCGTGGGCCCGCCGCTCATGTCCGCCGACCTCATCGCTCGCAGCGTCGCCATCAAGGCCAACGTGGTCTCCGAAGATGAGCGCGAAGCCGGGCGACGCACGCTGTTGAACTACGGCCACACCGTCGGCCACGCCATCGAGGCCGTCACCGGCTACGCAACCTACCTCCATGGCGAGGCGATCAGCATCGGGATGCGCGTTGCCGGCACGATATCGCGCGAACTCGGCCTCCTCAGCGACGACGATTTCGCCCGCCAGCAGGCGTTGCTCCGCCGCTTCGAACTCCCCGAGTGCGCCCCCGGCCTCTCCGAAGACGCGGTCATCGAAGCCACATTGCTGGATAAGAAGGTTCGCGGCGGGAGCGTCCGCTGGGTGCTCCTCGAAGGCATCGGCAATGCCGTCACTCGCGACGCCGTGCCTGACGCCGTCGTTCGCCGGGCAATCGAAGAGGCGCTCCCCCCGCAGGCATGAACCGCACACTGACCCGGCCGGCGCCGCCATGACCCTCTCGTTCACCCGGACGGCCGGTTCCGAAGACCCGGTCGGCCCGCGTACCGGCATCCTCTCCACACCGCGTGGGGACCTTCGCACGCCGGCATTCATGCCCGTCGGCACCCTCGCGACGGTCAAAACGGTCAGCACGGACGAGGTCCGCCAGACCGGCGCAGGGATCCTGCTGGTCAACGCCTACCACCTCTACCTGCGCCCCGGCCACAACCTCATCAGGCGGCTCGGGGGCGTGCACCGCTTCATGGATTGGGGCGGTCCCATCCTCAGCGACAGCGGAGGATTCCAGGTCTTCAGCCTCTCGGGACTTCGAAAAGTGAGCGAAGAGGGTGTCCGCTTCCGCTCGCACATCGACGGTTCGGAGCACTTCTACACACCCGAACTGGCCATGGAAGTCCAGGCGGCGCTCGGCGTCGACATCGCCATGCCGCTGGACCACGTCCTGCCGGGTGAGTCCGACTATCGCGCGGCCAGGGACGCGGTTGAGCGCACACTGCGCTGGTACGAACGGTGCCGCCAGGCCCAGCCCGGCCTCGCGACATTCACCATCATCCAGGGCGGCATCCACGAGGATCTCAGGCGCATGCACGCCCGGGAGGCGGCCGCGCTCGACCCGCCGGGCTTCTCGATCGGCGGGCTTTCGGTCGGAGAATCGAAAGATTCGATGTGGGCGATGACCGAAGTTGTGACCGCTGAGCTGCCGGTTGACCGCCCCCGCTACCTCATGGGCGTTGGTTCGCCGGAGGACCTGGTCAATGCGGTCGCCCGTGGCGTCGATATGTTCGACTGCGTGTTGGCCACGCGCCTCGGCCGAAATGGCACCCTGTTCACTGACTCCGGGCGGGCCAATATCCGCAACGCGCGCTTCCGCGAAGACCCTTCGCCCATCGACCCCGACTGCGATTGCCCGGCCTGTTCGCGGCTCAGCATGGCCTACCTTCACCACCTCTTTCGCAACAGCGAAATCCTTGGCTACAGATTGGCGAGTCTCCATAACATTCGGTATCTTGTGCGGCTCACGGAGCGCATGCGGGCCGCCATCGAAGGCGGACAATTCGATGCCTTCGCCGAGGATTACCTGGCGCGCTACCGTGCTGTCGATGAGGGCGTCAGGCGCGAACAGAAGGAGCGCTGGCTGGAGCGTGGCAAGCCGGCGGGCCGCCCGCGATTGTGAAGATCCCGGCCGGGCGGGTTGCAGGAAACAGCGAGGTGTGTACTCTGAGTTTCCCCCACCTGTGGACTCTCCGAATTGGAGGCTGACCGGGACGGAACGGACCGGTTGACAGGTGAGGCGCGAGAGGTTTAATCTTCTCGTTCGGGCCTTGCGAGAGGCCAGCGCACGTTAATAACTGGATAGCAGACGAAAGAGAACGTCTGGGAACCCGTTAATCGAAACGAGCTCAGTCGAAAGGCTGGGAGTTTCTTTTTTTCGGAGAGTTTGATCCTGGCTCAGGACAAACGCTGGCGGAATGTATTAGGCATGCAAGTCGTACGAACCTTCGGGTTAGTGGCGAACGGGTGAGTAACACGTGGGTAACCTGCCTCGTAGTGGGGAATAACTCGCCGAAAGGCGAGCTAATACCGCATAACACCCCCGGTGAGAAACCGGGTGGTAAAAGCTCCGGCGCTATGAGAGGGGCCCGCGGCCGATTAGCTAGTTGGTGGGGTAATGGCCTACCAAGGCGACGATCGGTAGCTGGTCTGAGAGGATGGTCAGCCACACGGGGACTGAGATACGGCCCCGACTCCTACGGGAGGCAGCAGCTAAGAATCTTGCGCAATGGGCGAAAGCCTGACGCAGCAATTCCGCGTGGGGGACGAAGGCCCTCGGGTCGTAAACCCCTTTTGTGAGGGAAGAAGTTCTGACGGTACCTCACGAATAAGACACGGCTAACTACGTGCCAGCAGCCGCGGTAATACGTAGGTGTCAAGCGTTGTCCGGATTTATTGGGCGTAAAGAGCCCGCAGGCGGCCTGGCAAGTTTGAGGTGAAATCTCCCGGCTCAACTGGGAGGGTGCCTCGAAAACTGCCAGGCTTGAGGCAGGGAGAGGGATGTGGAATTCCAGGTGTAGTGGTGAAATGCGTAGATATCTGGAGGAACACCAGTGGCGAAGGCGGCATCCTGGCCCTGTCCTGACGCTCAGGGGCGAAAGCGTGGGGAGCAAACCGGATTAGATACCCGGGTAGTCCACGCCGTAAACGATGAGTACTAGGTGTAGGGGGTATCGACCCCCTCTGTGCCGAAGCTAACGCGATAAGTACTCCGCCTGGGGACTACGGCCGCAAGGCTAAAACTCAAAGGAATTGACGGGGGCCCGCACAAGCAGCGGAGCGTGTGGTTTAATTCGATGATACGCGAAGAACCTCACCCAGGTTTGACATGCATGTGGTACTGATGTGAAAGCTGATGGACCCTTCGGGGAGCATGCACAGGTGTTGCACGGCCGTCGTCAGCTCGTGCCGTGAGGTGTTGGGTTAAGTCCCGCAACGAGCGCAACCCCTGTCGCCAGTTGTACTTTTCTGGCGAGACTGCCGAGAAAACCTCGGAGGAAGGAGGGGACGATGTCAGGTCAGCGTGGCCCTTACGCCTGGGGCTACACACACGCTACAATGGGCAGTACAACGGGTCGCGAAGCCGCGAGGCGAAGCTAATCCCATCAAAGCTGTCCTCAGTTCGGATTGCAGGCTGAAACCCGCCTGCATGAAGCCGGAGTTGCTAGTAACCGCAGGTCAGCATTACTGCGGTGAATACGTTCCCGGGCCTTGTACACACCGCCCGTCACGTCATGAAAGTTGGTAACACCTGAAGCCGGTGGGCTAACCGCAAGGAGGCAGCCGTCGAGGGTGGGGCCAGCGATTGGGACGAAGTCGTAACAAGGTAGCCGTAGCGGAAGCTGCGGCTGGATCACCTCCTTTCTAGGGATGTTCACCCCGTCACATCAACCCCTCGCCCAGCGGTGAGCATCTGGGGTGTGACGGTGGTGCTACCCAGGTCGATCGGTCCCTCCCTCCGGGGAGAGCTCGACAAAACCCCAACGGCAGCCCAGTGGCCGTCTTCCGTCTGCTATCCAGCAATTAACGTGCGTACCCGCCGGGGGCCATTAGCTCAGCTGGTTAGAGCGCAGTCCTGATAAGACTGAGGTCTCTGGTTCGAGTCCAGAATGGCCCACCAACCACTCTGGCCCTGCCAGCAGGATTGCCCAAGCCCGCCAGGGCGTGGCATACTCAGAGTTCACCCGGGAGGGGCCGTAGCTTAGTTGGGAGAGCGCCGCCTTTGCACGGCGGAGGTCAGGAGTTCGAATCTCCTCGGCTCCACCAGCTCAGCCAGGGACCGCATCTCGGGAACAAGGGAGACCAACCCGATAGCAGGCGCAAGACACTAGCCGCGCTCCACGCAACGGAATGACCAACCGGTCTGCCGCTGCCGACCGGTTTTGTTTTGCCCCGGCCCGGGGCTCCCAGGTTTCGAAATCGGCCACTGCCCAGGCGGCAGCGGCCGGCGGCGAAGCCGGAAGCGCCAGTTCGCTGGCGTACGCACCTTAAGAACTGAAGAGCGAAGATACTGCATCGTCCGCAGCGCATACCGACATGTGCGCGGCGGACACACAGGCAATTCATAGATTTCGAGTCTTAATGTAGGTCAAGCTACTTAGGGCGCGCGGTGGATGCCTTGGTATCAGGGGCCGATGAAGGACGTGGTACGGCTGCGATAAGCCTCGCTCAGCTGCCAAACAAGCTTAGGCGGGGATTTCCGAATGGGGTAACCCAGCCCGGTAAAACCGGGCTACTCCGGATTGAACACATAGATCCGGTAGAGGGCACCGGGGGAACTGAAACATCTAAGTACCCCGAGGAAAAGAGAGTATTCCCCTAGTAGCGGCGAGCGAACGGGGAGAAGCCCAAACCGGCAGGGTTCGCCTTGCCGGGGTTGTAGGGCCTGGCATTGTGGAGTTACCAATCGCACGTGTAGGAGAACGGTCCTGGAAAGGCCGGCCAGAGAGGGTGACAGCCCCGTAAGCGAAACGCGCTGCGACTTCCGCCAGGTACCTGAGTACCACGGGACACGTGAAACCCCGTGGGAATCTGGGGAGACCACTTCCCAAGGCTAAATACCCCTGATGACCGATAGTGAACCAGTACCGTGAGGGAAAGGTGAAAAGTACCCCGGGAGGGGAGTGAAATAGACCCTGAAACCGCGTGCTTACGTGCAGTTGGAGTCCGTTACGGCGGATGACAGCGTGCCTATTGAAGAATGAGCCGGTGAGTTACTTTACGTGGCAAGGTTAAGCAAGGTGACTTGTGGAGCCGTAGCGAAAGCGAGTCCGAATAGGGCGACCATAGTCGCGTGGAGTAGACGCGAAACCGAGTGATCTACCCTTGGGCAGCGTGAAGTCCAGGTAAAACTGGATGGAGGCGCGAACCTTCTAACGTTGCAAAGTTATTGGATGACCTGAGGGTAGCGGTGAAATGCCAAACGAACTCGGAGATAGCTCGTTCTCCCCGAAATGCATTTAGGTGCAGCGTCACGCGATCTCCTGCGGAGGTAGGGCTCTGAAAGGGCTAGGGGGCTCACCGCTTACCAAACCCTATCAAACCGCGAATGCCGCAGGACAAAGCGTGGCAGTGAGACAGTGGGGGCTAAGCTTCATTGTCAAAAGGGAAACAGCCCAGACCACCAGCTAAGGTCCCGAAGTCCATGCTCAGTGTAAAAGGATGTTGAATTGCACAGACAGCCAGGAGGTTGGCTTAGAAGCAGCCACCCTTTAAAGAGTGCGTAATAGCTCACTGGTCGAGTGGTTCTGCGCCGATAATTCAACGGGGCTAAGCATGGCACCGAAGCTGTGGGCCAGCTCGTTAGGCGAGCTGGCGGTAGGGGAGCGTTTGCTACTGCTGAGAAGGGGAAGCCGTGAGGCGCCCTGGAGCGTAGCGAAGTGAGAATGCCGGCATGAGTAGCGTAAGGGGCGTGAGAACCGCCCCCCCCGTATACCTGAGGTTTCCTACGGAAGGTCAATCCGCGTAGGGTTAGTCGGGCCTAAGCCGAGGCCGAAAGGCGTAGGCGATGGACAGCTGGTTAGTATTCCAGCACCGCGATGGTAACGTTTGATGCAGAGGGGGGACCCAGGAGGGTAGGTCCTGCGGGCCCACTGGACATGGTCCGTTCCTGATTTGTAGGCGTCTCGCCGGAGGTAAATCCCTGGCGAGGTTAAGCGGAGGGATCGGGACGAGTAGAGACTTTGTCAAAGCGAGAGGGCTGAGCCCACGCTGGCGAGAAAATCCTCGCTGCTAGTTACCAATGCGCCCGTACCGCAAACCGACACTGGTAGGTGATGGTAAGAACCATAAGGGGATCGGGAGAACCTTCGTTAAGGAACTCGGCAAATTGGATCCGTAACTTCGGGAGAAGGATCGCCCCTGGTTGTGTAGGGATTTACTTTCGAAGCAACTGGGGGCCGCAGTGAGCAGGCCCAGGCGACTGTTTATCAAAATCACAGGTCTCTGCAAAAGCGAAAGCTGACGTATAGGGGCTGACGCCTGCCCAGTGCCGGAAGGTTAAGAGGAGAGGTTCACGCCTTGAATTGAAGCCCCGGTGAACGGCGGCCGTAACTATAACGGTCCTAAGGTAGCGAAATTCCTTGTCGGGTAAGTTCC
>JBDHWA010000039.1:0-10553 GCA_039809945.1 Dehalococcoidia bacterium
CCGGCGAGCTTCACGAGGGTTACACCAGCCGTGACCGCCACCAACGGGCCCGGGATGCGTCGCAGCCGCGGAATGTGCGGCCAACTGAACAGCAGCACGGCCGCGCCGAGGCCCGTGGCCAGTTCCTGCCAGGTCCCGGAGCCGAGGTGGCGGAACGAGTCGAGCAGCCGCCGATGGAAATGCTCCTCGGCCGGGTTCGTCCCGGTGATGCCGAAGAAGTTATTCAGTTGCCCGAACGCGATAGACAGCGCGATGCCCGCCGTAAACCCGACGACCACCGTGCCGGGAACGTACTTCATGAGGCGGCCCGCTTTGAGAAGGCTCAGCCCGACCAGCATGAGGCCCGAAAGGAGGCCGAGAACGGGGAGAACCCGTGCGCCGTGCGCCAGGACCGCATGGCTGAGCACCGGCACGAGCGCTGCAGTCGGCCCGGTGATATTGAAGCGCGAACCGCCAAAAATAGCGGCCACGGCGCCGGCTGCAATTGCGGTGTAGAGGCCGAAGGCTGGCGGCACGCCAACCGCGACTGCGAGCGCGATGGAAAGAGGGAAGGCGATGACGCCAACGACCAACCCCGCGGGCACATCACGGCGGATGATTGTTCCTGCTGCCGAGAAGGAAGGGTGGGCGAAGATCAATTGCATGCATATCTTCGCGTTTGCGAAAGTATTGAGTCAATTGGGCAGTGTAGACTGGGGATTGTGACTCAATGGGCGCTGCAAGAGTTCAAGGCTGACCTGTTCGGCGCGATCGCCAACCCGGTTCGCATCCGCATCCTCGAAGCGATTCGGGTCGCCGACGACCCGTCGGTCAGCGAGATCCAGCAGGCAGTCGGGATCGCTTCGGCGAATGCGTCGCAGCACCTGGCTGTGCTCCGGGCGCGCGGTGTGGTCCGGGCGGTCCGGGCGGGCCAGACGATGCGCTACTCGGTGGTTGACTCGCGAGTCTATGACCTGCTGGATATCGCCCGGAACATCTTCGAACAGCGGCTCGCCAGCCAGCAGGATGCGCTCCGGGCTGGCGACGATGCGCTGGCGCTCAGCAGCTGAACACGGCCCCCACTACAACGGGTTCGATGGACCGCTCACCCCATATTTCGCGCGCTGGGCATCCTGGAGGCTGCCAATAGTTTCGGCGCTGCGGTTGTAGATCTGGGGCGGGTCCCAGCCGTTGAGGCCGGCGTAGGTATCGATCTGGCTGCGGTGATGGATGTCGTGCTCCATCATCATCATGAGGATGCGCCAGCCCGGAAGCGTGACCCCCGGCGAGTCGATCATCTCGATCCGGCGGTCGAGCCAGTCTGGCGGGGTGTCCGCCAGCGTGGTCTTGAAGGCGTCGAAGCTGGACTGGAGCGCAGGGACCCACCTCTCACGGCTGGATACGTCCGGGGGACGCGGGCTGACCCAGCCAGTGCCCGAGTACGCGCTGGCAAAGTACAGGCGCGATCCACACATGTGACCGATGAGCTGGTTGATACCCCATGCCTTCTCGCCCTCGCCTGCGGGGGGCGTCCAGCCGTCCGCAGCCGCTGGCAGCGCGGCAATGTCGCGCATGGCTCGCTTGTTCACGCCTTCGAAGTAGCGGAGGAATGTCTCAATATCGCGAAACAACGTGTTGTAACTCCCTCGTAGTGCACCATACGCTACGCCTCGCCTGGCTCGCTGCCCACGATGATAAGAATCGAAGTCTCCTACCGCGGTCTCGTAGCAATTGGGGCAGCCCTCTTGACGCTCTGGGCCCTCGTGCGCCTGTGGCCCGTCTTCCTGCTGGTCCTGACGGCGTTCATCTTCATGACCGCCCTGCTGCCGTATGTCGAATGGCTGGTCCATCGCGGCTTCAACCGGGTTGCCGCCGTTCTCGTCATCCTGCTCGCCGTCCTGGTTGGTCTTGGGACGGTTGTTGCCATCGTCGCCCCCGCGATGTTCGACGAATTCCGGGATCTCCGATCGAACCTCCCCCAGTACGCTGCCGACTTCGAGAAGTTCATGGAGAACTTCGGGTTTGACACGGAACGTTGGGACCTGCCGGAGCGCGCCAGGGAGATCAAGTGGGATGAGCTGATTTCCGGCAGCCAGGCCGTGGACTTTGGGCAACGGATAGCGCTCGATGTCATCTCCGGTTTCACCGTGGCCGTGCTCACGGCATACCTGCTCGTCGATACGCGCCGGCTCAGGACCTTCCTTTTCCGGTTCGTTCCTCCCGAGCGGGAACCCGACGCTCAGCACTTTCTCACAGCATTGAACCGGGTGGTTGGCGGATACGTCCGCGGCCAGTTGATCACGTCGCTCATCATCGGGCTGTTCACCACGGCGGTGCTGCTGGCCGCTGGAGTGCCGAACGCCGTGGCCTTCGGGGTGCTGGCCGCGTTCGCCGACATCATCCCGCTGGTTGGGGCCTTCATCGCCATCGTTCCAGCCGTGGTTGCGGCGTTCCAGGAATCGTCGACGCAGGCGGTGATCGTGCTTGCTGCGCTGCTCGTGTACCAGCAATTCGAAGACCGCTTCCTGGTGCCGAAGATCTACGGCCAGACCCTCAACCTGCCCGCCCTGGTCGTGCTTATCGCGGTCCTGGTGGGCGGCGAACTGATGGGCATCGTCGGTGTGCTGTTGGCCCTTCCCGTCGCCGCCGCCGGCCGGGTTGCTCTCGACTACTACCTTGACCGGCGGGACGGCGGCAGCGGCATTCCAACTTCGGGGAAAGAAGTCTTCGCTCCAGACCAGGACGAATCCGCCAGCGCGTAGGGGCGTCCAGCGGTTCATCCCCGGATGTGCTTGAATGCGCCCGATGTTCACGAGCGTCCTCGTCGCCAATCGTGGCGAAATCGCGGTGCGCATTTGCCGCACCCTGCGGCGAATGGGTGTGCGGTCCGTTGTGGTGGCGTCCATCCCCGACCGGCGAAGCCTCGCCGTCCGCTCGGCGGACGCATGGGTGTTGCTCGAAGGGTACTCCGCCGCGGAAACCTACCTCGATATCGACGCTATCATCGCCGCCGCGAAGTCCCAGGGCTGCGAGGCCATTCATCCCGGCTACGGGTTCCTCAGCGAACGCGCCGACTTCGCGGAACGGTGCGCGAGCGAGGGTCTGGTGTTTGTTGGTCCTCCGCCAGAAGTGCTGCGCGGCATGGGCGACAAGTCGGCGGCGCGCCAGCGTGCGGTCGAAAACGGTGTCCCGGTCGTCCCCGGCTGGGACGGCGCCGATGACGCGGAAACCCTCATCCGGGAGGCAGAACGGATTGGATTCCCGGTGCTGCTAAAGGCACGCGGCGGCGGCGGCGGGCGGGGGATGCGGGAGGTGCATTCACCCGGGGACCTCCCCGATGCCATCGCAAGCGCTCGCCGCGAAGCTGAGGCCGCATTCGGCGATGGTGGACTGCTACTCGAACGGCTCGTGACCCACGCCCATCACGTTGAGGTGCAGGTCATCGGCGATGCGCATGGCAACGTTATCCACCTTGGAGAGCGGGACTGTTCGGTCCAGCGCCGGCACCAGAAGCTCATCGAAGAGACCCCGAGTCCCGTAGTCGATGACCGCCTTCGAACGCGCCTTACCGGCTACGCGCTCACCCTCGCCCGGGCGATTGGGTACGTAAATGCCGGCACGTTCGAGTTCCTTGTGCAGAGCAAGGACGCAGACGGACACGCGCTCGCCGAGCCTAATGTGTACTTCCTCGAGGTCAATCCGCGTCTCCAGGTTGAACACCCGGTTACGGAAATGGTGACGGGCGTCGACCTCGTCGAACTCCAATTGCGCGTGGCGGCTGGCGAGCCTCTGCCCTTGCGGCAGGAGGACGTTCGCTTTCAGGGGCACGCCTTCGAGTTCCGTGTGAACGCGGAAGACCCCTGGGATGGCTTCAAGCCGTCGAGCGGGAGGCTGCGGACCCTCCGGAGTAACAGCGCCGGACGTGTCGACTCAGGCTTCGAGCCCGGCGACACGGTTCCGCCGCAATACGACTCCCTGCTGATGAAGCAGGTCTCGCATGGAGCGACTCGTGCGGAGGCGCTGGCGGCAGCACGCACCGCTCTCGCGGCGGGCAGCCCGGCAGGCGTTCACACCAACGTGGCGCTGCTGAGGGCGATCGCGGCAAGCAAGGTATTTGCCGCCGGGGAATGCACCGTGGATTGGCTCGAACTGGCGCTCGATTCGCTGCTCTCCAGCGCCCAGAAATCGGGCGCAGAGTGGGTGGCGGCCAGCGCGGCATGGATGGCTTCGGCAACCGTGGAGTCCGCTCCAATCTGGATCGGCGCCGGCTGGCTTGCCCTCTGGCTGACCGACGGGGTCGCAACGCGTCTTGTCGAGGTCGCCCAGGCCGGCTCCGGGGGAACAGCATGGCTCGACGGGAAGCGCTACCTGTTCAAGCTCCCGCACGGGAACCCATCAGAGTCGCCGTCCGTTCTCGTCGACGGGGACGGTCAGGAGACGTCGGTCCTCGTGCCGAACGACATAAGACAATGCCCGCCGCCGCCGCTGCCACGCAAAGCGGCTACCGCACACGGTGGCGCGACGCTGGTCACGGCCCCGCTGGCGGGAACGATCGCGGCCGTTAGCGTCGCGGAGGGTGACTCGGTCGTCGAGGGCCAACTGCTCCTCGTCCTGGAAGCGATGAAGATGGAACACCGCATCACAGCCCCGGTGGCCGGGCACATCAAAGCCATGGCCGTACAGCCCCGTGATGTGGTGCGCGAAGGCGACATGCTGGCGGAACTCGGCTGACGCGAAGAAGGGTTCCCGTTCGTGCGCCCGGGAACCCTTCTTTCGCCCGTCCTGGCGGCTGAAGTTAGCGGGCCGTCCCCGCGGGCACAGGCGGATCGACCGGCTTGCCGGGGCCGCCTTCGGAGAGTTCCGACAGATCGAATTCCGGGTCTATGCTCTTCGCGACCGCAACGAGGTGCTCAAGCGGCACGGTCGGTGAGATGCCGCGCGAGTACGCGTTCACGGCGTAGTGAGTGTTGTTGCGGGTCCAGCTGAGGCTGTTCGGCGCCCGGAATCCGCTGGTTTCCATGGACTCTTCGCCGCCGTACCGGTTGACCGATGCTTCGATGGTGTCCGCCCCACCCTCGAAGGTCCACGCGAGTGCGTACGTCGGCTCGAAACCGGCCGGCTTCGGGCAACCGTCGGCGACACCCTGGACCCGGAGGCTGGACTTCGCGAGCTTGTAGCCTTCTGGAGCGGCGGCAGCGCGGAAGCCGAGCCCGGCAAGTTCGGACTCCTTCAGTTCGCGATCCTGGATGAAGCAAGCTTCGTTGAACGACGGGTCCAGCGCTCGGGCGATAGCCTTAATGGTATCGATGCCGACCGGCTTCTCCGACTTCGCATAGACGCCGAAGTTGAACGTGCCGTTCGACCAGTTCGCTCCGTATTCATTGAGTTGGCCCGGGAACGGCTGGCTTTCACCGTTGCTGAAGACGCTCACACCGATGTAGGAGAAGTCGTTCGAACCCGATTTCTGCCACCCGGCGTTGAAGCCGAAGCCATCGGTTGGCTTGATGCTTGCGTCACAGCCCGCAGCCGGAGGGACGAGGGACATGACACTCAGGTCCGACTCGCTGAAGCCGGACGGAATCGCTGGCCGGGGGTCGCCAACACCGGCCGCGGTGACCGCGTCCCAATCACCCTTCGCCAGCGTCCAGAAGCACTTCTGATCCAGGGATGGCGCAAGTTGGGAGACCAATTGCCGGAGCACATCGGCCACGCGCGGGTCGATTTCGCCGCCCGGGGCAGGCATCGCCGGGGAAGCCCCCTGGCTGGTGACGCCGCCCTTCTCTGGGGCCGCCGCTCCACTATCGCTCCCAAACGAGCGGGAGGCGTATGGCAGCGCGACGTAGCCATTCACACTCACGGTGAACTCGTAGCCGTTCGCCCAGAACACCGCACTGTCGGGGCGCAGGACGTTCGCAACAGCGGTATCGGTCGCCCGCTGAGACACGAATGCGCCGAGGCCGGTGGCATCGTGCTGCCAGGTGCTCGCCAGGACGAGCGTGGAGTGTTTCGAAACGCCGTCAGGGCCGCAGTCGCCCTGGGTCGAAAGGCTGATATTGGACGGCGTGAAGCCGTCACCGGGCAGTGCAGGGATGAACCCGGCCTTGCTCGGGTCGATGACGCCGCTGGCAATCACGCCTGCCGGCAGTGGCCCGGTGCATGCCGGGTAGGTCATGTCAGCGCCGCCGCGCCCTCCGTTGGTCATCGGTCCGGCGGGCAGGGATGCCTCCGCACCTGACGATGTCATGCCATCGGCCCCGATACCGGGCGCGATGACCTTCGTGGTTTCTGGCGCGCTCGCATCATCCTGGAGCGCGTTGGCGACGAGCACGCCCGACGCGAAGAGTGCAGCGCCCGCTGCGGTGGCCAGCAGCCACGGCAGCGGTTTGCGCAAATCGATGAGACTTCTTGAAGACACGAGGTGCTCCATCCAAAGTTCTCCCCTCTCCGCCTTCCAACGCCGGCTGAACCCCAAAAGTTCCCGCCGGTTCAGGCCAATTTCCCAGCCTCCAAGGCCGGGAACGGCGGACGCGTGACTAAAGTTCAATCAGTCCCATGCTGGGCGTGGCACCATTGCAATATGACGGTTCAAACGATTGATAACCGTGGTCTTGAGCCACCCGAACCCATGGTGCGGATCTTCGCCGCGCTCGAATCCCTGCCCGCCGGGGACAGGCTTCAAGCCTTGATGGACCGCGAGCCGTTCCTGATTTATGCGGAACTCGAACGCCGGGGGTTCGCATGGGAGTTCCGGACCGATGACGGTCCGGTGATCGAGATCTGGCGGGCGGAATGACCGCGCTCGCCGTTCGCGAGTCACCGCCTCTGAATGTGGTGCTCCCGTTTTTCCTGGCGGCGCCGCTGGGGCTGATTGCCGCAGGCATCATGCTCGCGCTGGCCGGTGACGACTCTGTAACGGCGGTCACCACTCCCGAACTGCTGGCGGCCACACACGGCGCCGTCCTCGGTTGGATTTCCCTCACCATCATGGGCGCTCTGCTTCAGCTCGGCCCCGTTCTGCTTGGCGGACGCCTGATTTCGCACCGGTTGGCCCGCGTCCAACTGTGGCTCCACGTGGCCGGTGTTGGCCTCATGCTTCTCGCGTTCCAGGCCTGGCGAACGGAGGCTCTGGTCATCGGCGGCTCGCTGACGGCGTTGTCCTTCGCGCTCTTCCTTGTGAACGCGCTCCCGGCTGTGCGGTGGTTCGCTCGTGGTTCGCTCGTGCGTAACTTCGTTTCTGTGTCGCTGCTCTTTCTCATGTTGACGGTGGCTGCAGGCTTCACCTACGTCCTGACGCTTCACTACGGCTGGTTTCCGATCACTGCCGGACGGGTCGCAGCGCACGCGCACCTCGGGCTGGCGGGGTTCCTCGCGCTCATGCTGATGGGCGTTTCGTTCCAACTTGTTCCGATGTTCCAGCTTGCTCCGCACGATGAGCCAAAGTTCGGGCGGCACGTGCTCGTCTGGATGTCGGCTGCGACCGTTGTGTTCGCTGCCGCGTTCTGGGCCGATCCCCCGCCGGCGCTTCGTCTTGTCGCTGCCGCGGCTCTCGGAGCGGGCGCGCTCTTCTGGATGTACGACATCGCGATGCTGCTCCACCGGCGGGCCAAGCGGAAGCTCGACATCCAGGCGAAGGGCACCCTGGCGTCGCTCATTTTCCTTGGCCTCGCCATCGCCACGGGCGTTATCGCTGCCTCCGGATGGCCCGAATCGCTCGTGGTCGAACACCAACGCCTCCAGTTGGCCTACGCCGTGCTCGCCATTGGTGGGTGGGCCGGCGGGACGCTCATCGGCAACTCCTTCAAGGTCGTTCCGTTCCTGATCTGGAACGCGCGCTACCGCGAGCTCGCTGGCAAACAGCCGGTCCCGACGCTCGCGGAGTTGCTGGACCTCCGGCTTGCGAACGCTGCCCTGGCGACGCTTTGCCTCGCGGTTGCCACAGGCGCGGCCTCCGGCGCGTTGGGATGGCTCGAAGGCCTGCGAATGGCCGGCGTGGTGTTCGCCGCAGCCGGGAGCCTGCAGATGCTCACGTTGCTCCTGGTCGCTGTCAGGCGGCCACAGGCCCGCGCAGCGATGCCCACACCGGCAAGGAGGATCCAGCATGAAGGCCAGTGACGTCGCGCTCGCCTTGCGCGAGGTGTATGACCCCGAGTTGGGCATCGATATCGTTTCGCTCGGATTGCTCTACGACATCGAAGTCGAACCTGACGCCGTCCGCGTGACGATGAGCATGACGACCCCGAACTGCCCGATGGCAGCAGCCATCGCCCACGCGACCGAGACCAAGCTCGAGACGATCTCTGAAGGCCGAGGGGTGGAGGTGCAGGTCGTGCACAATCCGCCCTGGAACGTCGGGATGCTCAATGCTGACGCTCGCAAGTGGCTGGGTCTGCCTGAGAACTAAAGCAGGCGCTGGAGGGCGCTGAGGTCCCGCACGAGGATCTCCTTTCGGCGCACTTCGACGATTCCCTCGGTTTCGAACACGTGCAGCGTGCGGCTCACAACTTCGCGGACGCTCCCGACCAGCGCCGCCATGTCCTGCAGGGTAATGCTCCTTGGCACGACGATACCGTCCGGCGTGGCCGTGCCTTCTTCCCGCGCAGTCAGGTAGATGTAGCGTGCGACGCGCTGCGGCACGGTTTGGAGGCTGATCTGCTCGACGAGCTCCGTGAACCCGCGCAGCCGCTTGGAGAAGTGCTGCAGCAGCTCCAGGGCCACTGATGGCTGTGTCTCGACGATCAGCCGGAACAAAGCGGCCGGCACGAGCAGCACGACACTCTCCTCCAGTGTTTCTACCGTTGCCGGAGTTGGGCCCTTGTCGAAGATCGCGACTTCGCCGAAGGTGTCGCCCGGCTGGAGGAGCCGCATGATCTGTTCGCGGCCCTCGGGTCCAGAGCGAAAGAGACGGGCGCGTCCCGAAAGGAGCTGGAAGAAGCCCTTCGAAGGCTCACCCTCCCGCGTGACGAGGTCACGTGCCGGGTAGGTGCGAACGACGAACTCGGGCGCCAACCGTTCGGCATCTGGACGCGCGAGGGAACTCAGATGGGGGATGCGGAGCACGTCATCCGCAGTCAACCGGGTCATGGAACAAGTATGCACCCGTGCCGCCCGGAACGTGAGGGCGCTCCAACGGCTTGTGTCAACGGCCATTGCGCCACAGCTCGACGGGCATTCGGCCAAAGGTGACGCCAGTGGCCCTAGTAGGCCGTCGCGGCGCTACTTTCGGCCACTGTGAAGAGACCGAATGGCCGTGACGCGTGACCGCGCCCGGGATGAGCATGCACTCAAAAGTGCGGGCGGAGGATCGCATGGTTGGCAGCACGGAGTCTGGCGCCCCACTGATCACGGGTCCCGTCATCCTCGGGGTTCGAGGCCCGTCCCGTTCCGGTAAGACGGCGCTGTGCGAACTGCTGGTTCGCGCGCTGGGTGAGCGAGGTCTGCTGGTTGCCTGGGCGAAGCGAACGCACCACGCGGTCGACCTTCCCGGAAAGTCATCTGACCGCATCTGGGCCCAGTCGCCAGCCGTCACTCTGCTTCGGTCGGAGGACAGGCTCGCGATAACGACGAACGCTGGGTCACGCAACGCTGTTGAGCTGGCAGCGGCCTCTCCCGTGGCGGTCGACGTAGTCCTGCTCGAAACCCACGAGCCAGAGCCGTTCCCGACCATCCTCTCCAGCCAGCTCGCTCCCGCACCCGGTGAGCAGGTGGTTGGCCGCTGGACGTTCCGCGAAGAGAGCGAAGCAATCGAACCGGCCATGGTATTCCTCGCCTCTGTCCTCCCGGCCGACCGGGAACTGGACTTCGCGATGCGCAGGGCGATTGCCCTCCACGGCGGACGCGGCTGTGCAGGGCTGGTGCTGGGCACTCGTCTCGCGCTGGCCGGCGCCCGCGCACTCGAGATCGACGTGCCTGACACGCAGAAGCGCCTCATCACCGTCGCGGAAACCGAGCGTTGCGCGGTCGATGGCCTCCAGGCCGTCACGGGTTGCCGGGTGGGCAAGCGCACGCTCCGGGTCCTCGACTATGGAAAGCTCGCGGCCACGTTCTTCGACGAGCGGACCGGTGTGGCGATACGCGTGGCGACCCGCGGCGACCTGCGTGACCGGGTTGGGGTGCAGGGACCGGAACGGTACGCCGCCCAACGGCTTGCCTATGCCACCTGGCCGGAAGCAGACCTGTTCACCCTCCAGGCTGTCGACTTCATCCCGGCCCAGTTCGACCGGCCGGGCCCCCCACAGGCACGCGTCCTGTGCGCAGCCTGCGGTGAAGAAGTTTCCGATGGACGGCACATCGATTCAGCAAGCGGACCCCTCTGCCAGCCGTGCTGGCAGGTCTCAAAGGACCACCAGAAGGAGTAATGTCGTGATCGATCGGCGAGCATTCCTCAAACTCGGCTCGGCCGCGGCGGCTGCGGGAACGGCGTTCTATGTCGAACGCAAGATGGCGTTCCTGCAGGCCAGCCCGGGCATCGCCCAGCCCTTACGGTTCTACCCGAACCGCGGCTGGGAGAAGATTTACCGTGACCAGTACGCGTACGACGACTCTTTCACGTTTATCTGCGCCCCGAACTGCACGCA
>JBDHWA010000040.1:0-10272 GCA_039809945.1 Dehalococcoidia bacterium
AGCAACCCGCCAACCGCGGACGTCGCCATGATCGCGCACGTCAGCTATGACATTGCGGACATCGGCCCGTTCCTCGACGCGATGGAGGCGAGCGCACGGCGGCTGTGCGTTGCGGTTCTCCTCGCCGAGTCCCCCGCGACGCAGGCTGCACGGCTCTGGCCGGCGGTCCACGGCGTCGAACGCGACCTCCTCCCGGCGCTTCCCGAGTTCCTCACGCTCCTGCTTGCGCGTGGCCGGTTGTTCACCGTGTGGCTGGGCGAACGCCAGCCCGGGGCCTACCCGAGCCTCGACGCGATTGAGGGATTCGCGCGGCAGCAACTGTTCGTCGAGCCGGACGGTCCGGGGGCAGCGCGGTTGCGCGAGGCGATACACTCGCTTGCCACGGAGCGCGATGGCCGGTTCTACTTGACGGACCGGCCGGTGCCGCTCGGCGTGGTGACCTGGAAACCATAGAGGCGCACAAATGGCAGACCGCGTGATTGGCCAGCTCCGGGACCTTCGCAAAGAGCTGTATCCCGGGCTCAACACCCTGATGGTGGCGGCCAACGCCGTCTCCCAGGCCGAATTCCCCATCGCCATGAAGGCCCTCGATGGCGCGCTGGCCTATCTGCAGGACACGTTCCTCCCAGTTTGCCGCGCGGAAGAGTTCACGCTCTTCATCGCGGTCGATGGCGTGACTGGCGCCGTCGATTCGTGCCAGGTAATGAAGGCGCAGCACACGAGCATCATGCGGATGACCGGCGACCTCGCCCAGGCCGTCGAAGCGGCAAAGACCGATGGCGATGTCGCTGCCTATGCCAAATACCTCCACCCGCTGCTCTATGGCCTCTACGCCTTCGTCCGCGGACACCTGGAGAGCGAAGACGATGTCTACCTTCCGTTGCTCGACTCGGCGCTGAGCGAGAGCCAGGTGGGCGTACTGGTCGACAACATCACGCGGGTGGCCTCGGGGAGCGCGGCGCCCCGGTAGCGCCGACTCGCGAGCCACCGCATTTCGCGTTTCCCTGCACCCTGACGTGCGCGTAAACTTTCGCGCCATCACAAGTTTGAGGCAGGAGAGTCCCTTTGGCAGGAAAACTCGAAGGTAAGACAGCCATCATCACCGGCGCTGGCCGTGGCATCGGCCGCGAAGTGGCGCTGCTGTTCGCGCAGGAAGGCGCACAGGTCGTCGTGAACGACCTCGGCGTGTCGGTCTCGGGCGAAGGCGCTGACAACTCGCCGGCCGCTCAGACGGTCGCTGATATCAAGGCTGCCGGCGGGCAGGCGGTCGCGAACTACGCGGACGTTTCGGACATGGACCAGGCCGAAGACCTCGTCCGCACCGCGCTGAACGAGTTCGGCAAGCTCGACATCCTCGTGAACGTCGCCGGGATCCTCCGTGATCGGATGATCTTCAACATGACGGAGGAAGAGTGGGATGCGGTCGTGCGGGTGCACATGAAAGGGACCTTCGCGACGAGCCGTTTCGCTTCGATTCACTGGCGGCAGGCACGGAATGGCGGGCGCATCATCAACTTCACATCCGGGTCCGGGCTGTTCGGAGCGCCCGGTCAGCCGAACTACGCAGCGGCGAAGATGGGCATCTGGGGCCTCACGCTGAGCTGCGCGCGGGCTCTCGGCCGTTACGGCGTGACCGCCAACTCCATCGGGCCCGGCGCCGCCACCCGCATGACCGATACCGTGCCGGATGCTCGGGCCCAGGGTGGGGCAAACCGTGTGCACGCTGATGACGCCCGCGGCACGGAGCGTGACCCGGCGAACATCGCCCCGCCGCTCGTGTACCTGGCGAGCGACGATGGCGGCTGGATCAGCGGCCGCTGCTTCGGGATCAGCGGCTACCGCATCACGCTCTACAACAACATCGCCGCGCAGGCGGTGCTCCAGGGCAACAAGATGTGGACGACCGACGACCTGTGGAAGCAGATGCCGAACACGTTCAAGCCATTCATTCCGCCCATCGGCAACTGAGTTTTCGCCGCTGACTGCGAGGAGGGAGGCTTTCGGGCCTCCCTTCTTCGTTTCATGGGCTGAAGCGGACAACCACCTGGTCCGGGATGCGGAGTTCGATGCTGCCGCCGTACACCGGCGGGCGAAGCAGTTCGATGCTCCGGAACGCGGCGATGATCGCGCCAAGCGCCGCCTCCATGATCGCCAGAGCGACGTGCATGCCGAGGCACACATGTTCACCCTGCCCGAAGGCGAACTGCTTGCGTGCGTCCCGGGTGACATCGAGTTCGTCAGGGTTGTTGAAGGCGGCAGGGTCGCGGTTGGCGGCGCCCACTACGGCGAGCACCGCATCGCCCTGGCGAATGCGCCGTCCGCCCATCTCCGTGCCGGTCGTGGCGAAGCGCGGCGCGATATGCGTCGGGCTGTCGTAGCGGAGGAACTCATGGAGCGCTCCCCTGAGGAGGGATGGGTTGGAGCGCAGCGTTTCGAGGGCGGCCGGGTTGCCCGCCAGCGCCGCCACGGCGTTGCCTAACGCGCCGCTTGTCGGGTCGGCGCCCACGGTGGCGATATGCGCCGCGATTGAGAGTGCTTCATCGCTGGAGAGGGACGATTTGTGAGCCTGCGCGAGGGTGCCGAGGACCGTGTTTGGCGGGAGTCCCTCGGACGCCAGTTGGTCGAGCGATGCCCTGGCCTGGGAAATCGCTGCCGCGGAAAGCTCCTGCGAGCCGGCCCGTGGGTTTGACCGGGTTACCTCAATGGTTGCGAGGAGCGGCTGAAGCCGTTCTGCCTGGTCATGCGAGAGCCCCATCACGTGGTCCATTACACGGCGGGGCAGGCCGTTCGCGAAGGCAGCCATGAACTCGCACGGTTCGCCGGTGGAAATGGCCGGCATGAGTGCCTCTACCTCGGCCTCGATGACAGGGAAGAATTCGCGCACGGCGGCGGGGCTGAAGATGGGGTTCACGACCTGGCGAATACGCCGATGTTCCTCGCCGGAGGTCGTCCCGAGTGTCCCCGTTTCGCCGAGCGGCATGCTGCGCCGGTGCGCGAGGATGGCCTCCGCTCGCGGACCGGTCGTTCGGGCCGGGTCGCTGGTGAACCGCGTGCCGTCGTGCAGCGCCTGCGCGCAGTCGTCATAACGGGTCAGCACCCACGCCCGCAGGTTCGCGCTCCAGTGCACGGGCTCCTGCCGGCGCAGCGCTTCCAGCGCGGGATACGGGTTCGCGAGATAAGCCGGTCGCGTCGGATCGAAGAACGCCATGTGGGTCGATAGTACGGGCGGAGGCCTGGTGTCCGCAGCAATTGAGAGCTGGTTCCCCGCTGCCGGACGCAATACCGACGGACCGCAGGGAACAGATCAGGCCCGGAAAGCTTCCGGGCCTGATCGACGCTTCGTGGTCGGCGCTGGTTACGCCCGCGGGAGGCCGAGACCCCGGGTCGCCACGATGTTCCGCTGCACTTCGCTCGTGCCGCCGGCGATCGTGCTCGAGACGGTCTGCATGTAGCTCTGCGGCGCTCGGCCGCGCATCGGGGCGTCCCGGCCGAGGAGGAGGCCGTTCGTGCCGGTCATCTTCATGGCGGTGCGGGCGATGCGCTGGCTCAGTTCGGTGTTGAAGAGCTTGGCGATGGAGGCCTCATGGTTCGGGACGCGTCCCTGGCCCTGGATGGTGATGACCACGTAGCTCAGCATCTTGGCCACGGCTGCCTCAATCCATCGGTCCGTAAACTCGTCCTTCGCCTTGGCGCTCGCGCTGCCGGTGGCTGCCTTGCCCTGGTTCTCTTTCCAGAACTTCATGTAGTACTCGAGCGACTGGCGCTGGCCGACCGCGTTGCCGATGGACGACCGCTCGAAGTCGAGCGTGGTGGTGCCGATGTACCAGCCGCGATTGATCTCGCCGAGCACGTTCCGGGCGGGAACCCGCACGTCTTCGAAGAAGACCTCGTTGAACATGTGGCCGTCAGCGAGGTTGATGAGCGGCCGAACGGTCACGCCCGGGCTCTTCATGTCCATGAGGAAGTAGGTGATGCCGCGGTGCTTCGGGGCGTCGGGGTCGGTGCGGGCGAGCATGAACATCCAGTCTGCGTTGTGCGCGCCTGATGTCCAGATCTTCTGGCCATTGATGACGAAGTCGTCGCCGTCGCGGACGGCGCGGGTCTGGAGGCTCGCAAGGTCGGAGCCGGAGCCGGGTTCGCTGTAGCCCTGGCACCACTGCACTTCGCCGCGAAGGATGGCGCCGAGGTGTTCCTTCTTCTGCTCCTCGTTTCCGTGGATGATGATGGTGGGGCCGATCATGGAGGTGCCCATGCCGCCGACGTTCATCGCGCGGGCCTCGGCGAACTCCTCGTTCATGATGAACTGCTCCATCACCGAGAGGCCGGCGCCGCCGTATTCCTTCGGCCAGGCGGGGGCCACCCAGCCGCGGGCGGCGAGCTTTCCGCGCCATTCCTTCATTGCCTCACGGCCGCGCTGCATCAACTCCTGGGGAGTCGCGTCCGGGTCAGACTTCGGCTTTTCGGCGGCGAGGAAGGAACTGACTTCCTTCCGCCAGGCGGCCTGTTCCGGGGTGTCGTTGAAGTCCAAGGTGAGTCTCCGTTTTGTACAGCGATGTATGGCTGGAACAGTACGCGCTCACAACCCTGACGTAAAGGGAAGTGTTTCGCAGTAGAGGTCCGGTGCAGGCTGCCCCGGCCACCTGTAGACTCCCGCCGCATACCACCACGCCGCAGTGCTCCGGCGGCAAGGAGAATCGAATTTGAAGATTGGCTCAGGATTTGGCGGTGGCTGGCTGGCGAACGTGCCCCAGCAGGCCCAGCACGCCGAGGACCTCGGATACGACTTCGCGTCCACGCCCGAGACCTCGCACGACTCCATCCTCGCGGCCACGCTGGCCGCAGCCAACACCACAAAGCTCGAAGTGCAGACGAGCGTGACCATCGCCTTCCCGCGCAGCCCAACCGTGCTCGCGATGGAGGCCTGGGACATCCAGCACATGAGCAAGGGCCGGTTCTCCATCGGCCTCGGCTCACAGGTGAAGGGCCACAACCAGAACCGCTTCTCGACAGACTGGCCGGGCGCACCGGCGACGCGCATGAAGGAGTACATCCGCATGATGCGCGCCGTCTGGAAGTCCTTCCGGACGGGCGAGAAGCCGGACTACGTCGGCAAGTACTACCACTTCACGTTGATGACGCCGAACTTCAATCCCGGCCCCATCGACTACCCGGACCCGAAGATTGGCCTCGCCCTCGTCGGCGACGCCATGGCCCGGGTGGCCGGTGAGGTGGCGGACATCGTGATGCCGCACGGCTTCATGACCGACAAGTACATGCGCGAAGTGGTCCTTCCGAACGTCGCCATCGGTATGAAGCGCGCAGGCCGCACCTGGGCCGACGTCGAGATCAGCGGCGGCGGTTTCACGGTGTTCGGCGAGACCGAGTCAGACATCGAACAGGGCCTCGAGCGGCTTCGCCAGCCGATCTCGTTCTACGGCTCGACGCGCAGCTACCACGAAGTGTTCGAAGTCCACGAACTGAAGTCGCTCGGCATGCAGCTGCACGAGATGTCGCTCCAGGGCAAGTGGGCGGAGATGCAAAAGGTCATCCCGGAGTCGGTGCTGCGGACGTTCGCCCAGACGTCTACGTACGACAAGCTGCCCGAGTTCATCGCGAGCAAGCGCGAGTACGCCACGCGCATCGGCCTGCCGCTGCCGGCAGCCACCCCTGAGCAGCGTGAGCGCGCGAAGCACATCATCGCCGAAGCCCGGAAGGTGCAGGTGCCGGGCGTGCCGCGCGGACTCGAGGACCTGTCGAAGATCAAGGCCTGAGCCGAAGCCGGCCCGGGAAGCAAGAGGCCCTCACGGCTGGTCCGTGAGGGCCTCTTTGTGTGCCAGGCACGCGTCAGGTCAGCTGCGCGGCAGCCCAAGCCCGCGCGTTGCGATGACGTTGCGGTTTACCTCGCTCGTGCCCGCTGCGATGGTGCTTGCGACCGTGCTCAGGTAGGCGTGGTTGATGCGACCCTTGATCGGCGCGAGCGCGGAGTTGTGGTGGAGGCCGCCGAGCATGCCGAGCAGGTGCATGCCGGTGGAGGCGATGCGCTGGCCAAGTTCGGCGCCGTAGTTCTTGTTCATCGACGCCTCGTAGTTCGGCACGCCGCCCCGCTTCTGGATGGTGATCAGCCGGTAGGAGATGAGCCGAGCGATTTCGGCTTCGACTGAGCGGTCCGCGAGTTCGTTCCGTACACGCTTGAGGCGCGCCCCAAGGGCGTACTTGGCGGGGGTCGACTTCACCGCCGCGACGATGTCGTTGACGAAGTGCTTGTGCCCGATGGCGCCGGCGATGTTGCTTCGCTCGAAGTCGAGCAGGGCGGCGCCGACGTACCAGCCGCGGTTTTCATCGCCGACGATGTTCTTCGCGGGCACGCGGACGTTGTCGAAGTACTCCTGGTTGAAGACGTGGTCGCCCGCCAGGGTGATCAGCGGCTGGACGCTGATTCCGGGGCTTTTCATGTCGACCAGCAGCATCGAGATGCCGCGGTGCTTTGGGGCATCGGGGTCCGTCCGTGCGAGCATGAACATCCAGTCCGCGCGGTGGGCCCCGGACGTCCAGATTTTCTGACCGTTCACGACGAAGTCATCCCCATCGCGGATGGCGCGGGTCTGGAGGCTGGCGAGGTCGGAGCCGGAACCGGGTTCGCTGTAGCCCTGGCACCACTGGACTTCGCCGGAGGTGATGCGAGGCAGGTGTTCCTTCTGCTGCTCCTCGGTACCAAACCGGATGAGCACGGGGCCCAGCATCGCGACCCCGGAACCGCCAACCTGGGGGGCGCGCGCCTCGGCCATTTCCTCGCTGTAGATGAACTGCTCGGTGACGGTCATGCCGGCCCCGCCGTACTCCTTCGGCCAATGCGGCGCCGTCCACCCCTGGCGGCCGACGGCGCGCCGCCACTCCTTCAGCGCGTTGCGGATGTCCTCATCGTCGGGCTCTTCGAAGGCGGAGACCCCAACCAGCGAGGGCGGAAGGCTGCCCTTGATGAAGGTGCTGACTTCCTTCCGGAAGGCGGCTTCTTCGGCGGTATCGCGAAACTCCATGACTGCACCACCTCTGTGTTGTGGTCGCTAGCCTACGCTTCTTGCGGGGCATCGCGAGCGCAGTTTTCCGATATGCGCACCGGCTACGCGAAATTTCCGTTAGGATGCGCGGGCAAACTCAATTGGAGGAACAGCTTTTATGGCAGTTCGACTGGATGGCCAGGTTGCGCTGGTTACCGGCGCGGGCCGCGGCCTCGGCCGCGCTTACGCAATCGACCTCGCGAAGCACGGCGCGAAGGTCATCGTCAATGACTTCGGCGGCAGCGTGTCCGGCGAAGGCAACGACGACACCCCTGCACAGCAGGTGGTCAACGAGATCAAGGCCGCCGGCGGCGAGGCGATTGCCAACGCCGGCGACGTCGGCAGCTACGAAGACTGCTACAACATGGTCAAGCAGGCGATGGACACGTGGGGCCGCCTCGATGCCGTCGTCGCCAACGCGGGCATCCTTCGCGACCTCGCGCTGCACAACATGTCGGAGAATGACTGGGACCTCGTGATCCGGGTCCACCTGAAGCAGTGCTACAACCTCGTCCATCACTCCTGGCCGGTCTTCCGCCAGCAGGCCTATGGCCGCGTTGTGATGGCGACCTCGTCTTCGGGCCTCGTCGGCAACTTCGGGCAGGGCAACTACGGCGCCGCGAAGGCCGGCATGTACGGCCTCATGAACGTGGCCAAGATCGAGGGCGAGAAGTACAACATCATGGTCAACCTCATCTCGCCAGGCGCCCAGACGCGCATGACCGAGAACCTCGGTGGCCGTGACCCGAACGACCCGGAGCGCGCTGTTGTCATGGCCCCGGACCACGTCGCCCCGGCCGTGACCTACCTTGCTTCCCCGCAGTGCAACGAAAGCGGCATCTGCATCAACGCTTCGGGTGGCCGGTACAGCCGCAGCGCCATTGTCCTGACCAAGGGCGTCCAGTACGACCCGCACACGTTCAAGGACGCAGACTGGTTCGAAGCGAACTTCGAGAAGATCACGGACCTCGACGGCGCATATGCTCCGTGGACGTTCCAGCTCACCCGCGACCAGCACAACGAAGCGCTGAAAGCAGCCGGGAAGCCCGCCAGCCGCGCATAGCCGGCAATACACTTCGGGGGCCCGCGGAAACGCGGGCCTTCGTCTTTCCCAGGGGGTTCTCATGTCCTACGAGACGATTCTTACTGAGCGTCGCGGTGGCGGCGGAATCCTCTGGCTGACGCTCAACCGACCGGAGAAGCTGAACGCGCTGAGCATGACGCTCTTCGCTGAGCTGCGGGACGCGTTGCAGGCTGCACGCGCCGACCGGTCAGTACGATGCCTTGTCATCACTGGCGCCGGCCGGGGCTTCTGCGCCGGGGCCGACTTCACCGGCGGGCGGCCGGCCGGGTTGCTCTACGCTCCTGCTGAGTCGCCCACGGACCTCGAAGGCGCGCGGCTCTTCTTCCGCAATGAATCCGAGACGTACATCGCCCTGAAACGGCTCGAAGTGCCGGTCATCGCCTCGATTAACGGCGTGTGCGTTGGCGCCGGGCTCGACATGGTGGCGCACTGTGATATGGCCGTGGCTTCGACAGCGGCACGGTTCCAGGTCGCCTACGTGAAGCGCGGCCTGTTCGCTGACCTTGGCGGTTTCTACTCGCTTCCCCGGGTCATCGGCTGGCGCAAGGCGATGGAGATGATGACGACGGGGCGGTTCATGTCTGCCGAAGAGGCGCACGCCTCTGGCCTCACCAACTACCTCGTCGCGCCCGAAGAACTCGAAGCGAAGACGATGGAACTCGCCACCGCTGTCGAAGCGGGACCGCCGCTCGGGCAGAAGCTCGGCAAGATGCTCGCCTACAAGACCCAGGGCATGGACTTCGAGAGCGCGCTCGAATTCTCGGGCATGGCGCTCAACACGCTCGCCCTCTCGGAAGACCGCCGCGAAGGGCAGGTCTCATTCGGCGAAAAGCGCGAACCGCGCTTCACGGGGCGCTAAACCCCAGGCACTTCGCTACGCCAGCCGGGCGGCCGCCGCATCGATGCCTGCGCGGATGTCCGCCTTGAAGCCTTGTTCGCGGAGGATGCCGCCGAGGCTCCGGATGGCGAGGAGCACGTTGCCGGCATTGCTCGATTCGCCCATGAGCCCGATCCGCCACACCTTGCCGCGCAACTCGCCAAGCCCCCCGCCGAACTCGATGCCGTGGCGCTTCAGCAGCGCGCCGCGGACCTCGGCGTCGTTCACGCCTTCCGGGATGATCGCGGTGGTCAGCACGGGCAATCGGTAGTCGGCGTCGGCATGGAGTCCAAGGCCCATCGCTTCGAGTCCTGCCTGGAGCGCGCGGCCGTTCTTTTCGTGCCGCGTCCAACGGTTTTCGAGGCCCTCATCGAGCACGAGGGCGAGCGCCTGGTGCAGCGCGTACACCATCGAGATAGGCGCCGTGTGGTGGTAGGCGCGCCGTTCGTCCCAGTAGGCCTCGAGGAGCGACAGATCGAGGTACCAGCTGTTGCACGGCGTCTCACGCGCCTTGATCGCATCCCATGCCCGCGGCGACATCGTGAGGGGCGCCATGCCCGGAGGCGCGCTCAGGCACTTCTGCGTGCCCGAATAGACTGCGTCGGCGCCCCATGCATCGACGGTGACAGGGACGCCCCCGAGCGAGGTCACACAGTCGACAAGCAAGAGCGCGCCAGACTCCTTCGCCAGCTTCGCGAACGGCTCCACCGGGGTGCAGACGCCGGTCGAGGTTTCGGCGTGAACGATGCCGATGAGCTTCACGTTGCCAGCCGCGCGCACAGCGGCCTCGACCGCGGTGAGGTCGGTCGGCGAACCCCAGCGCGACGGGACGCGAACGACGTTGCCGCCTGCGCGCTCAGCCATCACCGCAATGCGCTCGCCAAAGTACCCGCAAATCCCCACGACGACGTTGTCACCGGGTTCGACCAGGTTCATTACCGCAGCTTCCATGCCGCTTGTGCCCGTGCCGGGCGTGGCCAGGGTGATGCGGTTGGACGTGCCCATGACCGTGCGCAACATGTCGTTGCACTCGTCCATGATCTTCAGGAACTCGGGGTCAAGGTGTCCAAGGATTGGGGCGGTCATCGCGTTGAGGACGCGCGGATGAGCGCCGCTGGGGCCAGGCCCCATGAGAATTCGGGCGGGCGGATCGAAGGAAGGAGTCGCAGTCACGCCCCCATGGTAGGCGATCTGGGGATTGTGGATTTTGGATTGCGGGTTTCGGATTGGCGTCGCCTGGCCCGATAACGGGCTGG
>JBDHWA010000041.1:0-10256 GCA_039809945.1 Dehalococcoidia bacterium
GACGAACTGTACGACCGCATGACGTACGTCGGGCAGCACACCTGCTTCGCCGCCCTCCCGGGCATGGGCGAACGAACGGTCCTGCTCGGCGGATTCAGCAAGGCCTATGCGATGACTGGCTGGCGGCTCGGCTGGGTGGCCGCACCAGCACCCCTCGCCGAAGCGGTGATGAAGGTGCACCAATACGTCATGATGTCGGCGCCCACCGCGTCCCAGTACGCCGCGGTCGCCGCCCTCGACCAGGGCGAAACCTTCGTCGCCGAGATGGTCGCGGAGTATGACCGGCGGCGGCGGCTCATCGTCGACGGCTTCCGTGCCATTGGCCTGCCCACGTTCGAACCAAAGGGAGCGTTCTACGCCTTCCCGGACGTTTCCGTCACCGGGCTCGACAGCGTCTCATTCAGCGAGCGCCTGCTCGCCGAAGAGCGCGTGGCCGTTGTGCCGGGCAGCGCCTTCGGCGCATGCGGCGAAGGTCATGTCCGGGCCTGTTACGCCACCGGCTACGAGCAGATTGAGCGCGCCCTCGAACGCATCGGCCGGTTCGTCCAGAGGAACCGCCGTGATTGAAGCGACACTCGATCCCAACAACCTGTTAACCGTCTGTGTCCGCACCCGGGCCTACGCTCCGGGCTAACTTTCAACGAATGTCTTAGGGGAGGACAACCATGACCGCGAGTGTATTCGAGACAGCCGGAGACCTTCCGCCGGGGGCCAGCCCGGCGTTCGGGGAACTCCCGGACGAACCAACTGAATTGACCCCCGAGCACGTCGTCCTCTCCAGCGAGGAACACGACCGGCTTATCGGCTCGGGACCCCTCGCCTACCTCAGCGGGCCGTTCAGCGCCGAACGCTTCGGTGTCGGCTACCTCAGCCTCTTCGAAACCGACCTGGCGGGCGAAGTCCACGTCCACGCCGACCTCAGCCGTGTGGAGGGCCCGGCCGTCCACCTGGATGCAGACGTTCGCGAAACCTGGGTCTCACGCGCCGCCATTGATGGCGAAGGCTCGTCGCCCGCCGTGCGGGTGGTGAAGGAGCTTTTCCGGCTCGCCGATCTGCCGAAGCAATCCACCGTCACGGTACAGGTTGACTGCGAGAGCTAGCTTCGCTGGATGGGAGCTATAGCCGAGGTAGATAGCAAGTCACGCATTAATTAATCCTTGTACTGATCCCCGTCACTCCCTACGATGCCGAAAACTTGGCCCTGGGGAGGGGATTGTGAACACTCGGAAGCACTGGATCACAACGGCGGGGCTGATCGGAAGTTGCGCTGCCCTCGCACTGCTCGCAGCAGCGTGCGGTGGCGGCGGCGGCAAGAAAGAGTCCATCGACACATCCAACGTGGCTATCGACTCGCGAACGAGTACATCGAGCCAATCGGCGCCCGAGCAGATTATCGAAGTCAAGGACGGGGCATTCGACCCTGCAACGGTCACCATCAAAGCGGGCACGAAGGTGGTCTGGAAGTGGACGTCCAACACGCCCTGTGCGCTCCTGATGAGCGGCTCAACGCAGCCTGAACAGTCTTCAGGCACCTACGAACGCGTCTTCTCGTCAGCAGGCTCCACCTTCAGTTACCAGTGCGCTGGCAAGCCCGACATGGTCGGGAAGATCACTGTCGAATAGCGGCCCGACTCCGCGACCACAACCTCTACGGAAGCCCTCGTGATACCTCGCGAGGGCTTCCGTGCATACGCGGAACGAACGACCGGCAGTGCCCGGCCAGGGCCTGCGAATGCAATCAAGCGAATTGGCCGTTGAGTGGTCGGGGTGCCGCGATTCGAACGCGGGACCTCTTGTACCCCATACAAGTGCGCTACCAGGCTGCGCTACACCCCGATTTGGCGGTCCGCCCTGACCCCGATCCAATCTACGGACTGGGCGGCGCGGGGTCAAAGCGATCCTGGGAACGAAGCCTCACCCGGTCTCAAGTTCGATACCGACGGGGCAGTGGTCCGACCCGAAGACATCCTGCTGGATGAACGCCCGGCGAACCTTCGGCATCAACTCCTCGTTGACCATCACGTAATCGATCCGCCAGCCGATGTTGCGCGCACGCCGTTCGCGCCAGGCATCCCAGTAGCTGTACTGGTCACGGGCATCTGGTTGCAGCTGCCGGAAGGTATCGACGTACCCCTCCGCGAGGAAGCGGTCGATCCAGGCGCGCTCTTCGGGCAGGAACCCGGTACCCTTCAGGGCTTCATCAGGCCGGGCAACATCGATGACCTGGTGCGCCACGTTGAAATCGCCCATGAAGACCACGTTCCGGCCGGCGCTTCGCAGCCCGTTGACGTGGTCGAGGAACGCCGCGAAGAACGCGAGTTTGTACTCCATCCGCTCGATGCCGCGCCCCGCGTTTGGGAAGTACGCCGTGATTACGGTATACTCAGGGAAGTCGGCCTGGATGACACGTCCTTCGGAATCGAACTGTTCGAGACCCAGGCCGATACGGACGTCAAGCGGTTCCTGTTTGGAAAGCAAGATTGCGCCGCTGTACCCGGCACGCTGAGCAGGGTGCCACCAGCAGCGATAACCGAGAGCAGTCCAGGGCTCATCGGGCACTTGATCCGGAGTGGCCTTCACTTCCTGAAGCCCCGCGACATCGGGACGGGTGGTTTCCAGCCACTGGCCGAAGTGGCCAGCTTTGATCGTGGCGCGGAGGCCGTTCACGTTCCAGGAACAGATGGTAGCGGTACTCATCGCCCGGAAACGGTGAGCCACGCCCAGCCGTTGCGCAAGCGCACAATCCGCTAACCACGCCTCCTGGGGCGTTGACGAGTATGTCCGTGTTCGGGCCGGCCTTCCTCCTTTGTGGGGGGTGCCGGCAACGCAATCAGGGGGTTGCCCCCTCATCAATCGGGAATCCGCGGTCTGTCCGCGGGTCCCGCCTGCCGATACTACAAAGCAGAGAAAGTTAGAAAGAGGAAATCACATGACCGCATGTCCTCGCTGCGCTGCCCGCTTCTCGGGCGCGCCGGACATCGAGCGGCTGTGGATCGAGCGTCATCTCAGGCGCCACGGAACCGCGCGCATCGCGCCCGGAACCGGCAGCGCCGGCGACCATCGACTTACTGCCGCCGCCTGACAGATCCAGCGCAGCACATACGAAGGCCCTCCATTTCTGGAGGGCCTTTTGCTATCCCGCGATTACGCGGGCGACGATGACGGCGATCGAGGCCCCGGCGCTCACAACCACGTATTCGGCTGCCGTCCCGGCGTCGAGGTCGCGGTCCAGGACATGGGCGACGATGCCCGTCGCAAGGTAGAACGCGATGAGCAGGAGCGCCCCCGCAAGCAGCCCGTCGAGCGGATAGAAGTAAAGCGCGAGCCGGAATTCGCCCAGGGTCAGGCCGATGGCAAAACTCACAAGCAGGCTGCTCAGCCCGAGGAGTCTGCTCTCACGGAAGAGCTCCATCGCCAGCAGTGCGCTCACACCGGCGATGAACAGCCCCGCAAATACGAGGTCGAAGTCACGGCTGTAGATGACAGTGAAGAACGCGAACGCGGTGATGTAAGTAACCAGGGCCATGAAGACGCGGAACCGCCCGAAGAGCCTGCCTTCGAAGTCGACCGTCTGGTACTCGCCAAAGGCGATGAGGCTCGTGGCGAGGCCTGCCGCGATGGCTGCAGGCTGGCGTGCATACCCTTCGAGCACGTGATCGATGAAGAGCCCGCTGCCGAGGACGAAGAGCGCGGGGAGGAATGTGTAGACCACCGAATCGATGGGCCGGAGGTCCCGCCACTGGCGGTGCACCTTGACCAGCCCATCGGTGCCGAGAGCTGCCAGGATCGTGGTCAGCACGAGGATCCACGGCTGCTCCGGCCGGAGCGAGACATAGGCCCCCAGCCCCAGGGCGGCCATTCCACCGAGGATGACCGTCCGTGCAGCGACATTCACGGCGGCCGGAGACTGGCCGAGTGGTGGGCTGGCCGTGGTCACTCCTCGGCGAACACCGGTGTTTCGAGGCCGTAGAGTTCAGCGCCGTTCCGCCACCACAGGCGCTCGCGCTCGTCCTCGCTCAGGCCCAACTCATCGAAGATGACCTCGAACCGGTCGATGTGCTCACGGATTTCGTCCATCCCGCAGTCGCTGCCGAAGATCAGCTTCTCGTGGCCGAACTCACCCTTGCTGTTCGCCGCCAGCAACTTCCGCTCGACCATATGGCGCTCGATCGTCTCACCGCCGCTCATATCGAAGTAGACGTTATGACGCCAGCGAGCAACCGAAGTGGCGTAGTCGTAGTTGCCCTGGTTTCCGAGGTGCGCGCCGATGATCTTGAGTTTCGGGAAGCGGTTCGCGATGGAATCGAGATGGAGCGGCGACATGCGCAGGGCCGTGGCGTTGCGCGGCGGCGTGCGCTCCTGCATGGCCGTCATCCGGCGGTACGCCTGGGCTGCGGCAGGGTCTCTGCGCGGGTGCGTGATCGAATAATCGAGCCCGCCACCGATGACGCCCATGTGGAACAGCACAGGCATGTTCAGATCCTGGGCTTTGGCATAGGTCGGCAGGTAGTCGGGTTCATCGTACGGGCGCTGCACGCCGATGAGCTTGAGTCCGCGGTAGCCCATGTCGTACAGGCGGGCCACGGCCTCGCCGTCTATCTCTTCGGGGTCGACGACCGCAACCGGGATGAACAGGTCGAGGTACTTCTCGGCAATCTCCATCCCGCGTTCGTAGGACGGGCCGAACCGGCCGCCGGTCAGCAGGCAGGCCTTCGTCACGCCGGCCGAATGGAGCCGCTCGACGAGCCGGTCGACCATCGGGGCGGGATCTTCGTCCGGGTTCTCCCAGTTGCGGGGGAAATGGACGTGAATATCGAAAATCTTCATGGCGCCTGCCCAACCAGTAGCTGTTTCGAGTCTAGACCCGCCGCGGGCCATACGCGAAACAGCGACGAGTGCAGAGGCGCCGCCTCAGTCCTTTCGCGACCGGCTGCCCCCGATGATGCCAAGGAACGGCGATCCCGCACCAAGCAGGAAGCCGAACTGGTACCAGCCGCCGTCACGGGCGATGTTGTAGACCGGGTACCGCTCCCACCAGTCGAAGATGTGGATGATGAGGAGCGGCCAGGCCGTCACGCCGTTCCAGAGTCCCCAGAGGAAGTCTTCCATCGATTCTGCCTTTCGTCGCCGTTCGGGCTGACACGGGCAGTGTGACTTTAGCCTTCGTCACCGGACAGGTACGGTGGATCCGTGCGATCACGACCATTCGTTGCCCTTTACGTTGCCGTCTTCGTTGCGACGCTGGGCATCTCGATGGTCTCACCGCTGCTGCCCGTCTACGCCGAGACGCTCGGCGCCTCGGGAGTCTGGCTCGGCATCACCTTCTCCGTCTTCGCCGTGGTCCAGACGTTCTTCGGACCTTTCGCGGGCAGGCTCTCCGATCGCTACGGGCGGAAACCGTTCATCGTCGCCGGGCTGCTCGTCTACCTGGTCGCGGCGCTCGGGTACCTCACGGCGCAGAGCTTCTACCAGGTCATCGCCTTCCGGGCGTTCAGCGGTTTCGGGACCAGCCTGATCTTCTCGGTTGCCCGGGCGTACGTGGGAGACATGACGCCGCGGGGCCAGGAAGGCCGCTGGCTCGGCGTGTTCGCGACCGCTGACATCGTTGGTTTCGGGACGGGGCCGCTTATCGCCGGTCTCCTCCGTCAGGAAGTCGGCTTCCGTTCGGTGTTCGTGGCGATGGCTGCCCTGATGGCGCTCTCGGCACTGATCCTCCTCTGGTGGCTGCCGCGGCACAGCCCCGCAGAACTCGCCCGGGAGCGGACAGGGAAAGGAACCGACCGTCCGAAGCAGGCGCCGTTCAGCCGCGCCCTCCGGGAGCGGCTGGTCATCGCGGTGACCACGCACCAGTTCCTCATCTCGCTGGCGATGGGCGCCTCGTTCAGCTTCCTCGCGCTCCGGCTTGAGGACGGACTCCACGCCCGGCCAATCGCTATCGGTCTCGCGTTCGCTACCCAGGACCTGACTGGCGGACTTGCCCAGCCGCTCTTCGGGAGGCTTGCCGACCGTTACCACCGGCCTTACCTGGTTGCCGGTGGCCTGATTGCGAACGGACTGCTGCTCGCCTGCGTCGGCGCAGTGCCGAGCTACTGGCTCGTGGTTGCCGTGCTCATGGGCATGGGGGCCACGGGCGCGATCTCCCAGGTGTCCGCGTCAGCCATCCAGGTCGTTGCCGGGCGCGGCGTCGGCATGGGCACGGTACTCGGGTTGAATTCGGCGGCGAATGGCGCGGGCATCGTCATCGGCTCAGTCGTCGGAGGCCTCATCTTCGACATCTGGGGGCTCTCGCATTCGTTCTTCTTCGCGGGCCTCGTTATGGTCGCGGGCGCACCGGCGTTCCTCACCCTGACCCGCGGGCTCCACACGCGCGAACCAGCTCGAACCGGCCACGCCGAATTCGCGGAAGCTGCCGGCGGCCAGTAGCCGGGCTCTCCCGTCGACAAACAACCCCGCCAGCTTCGATGATCCATTCGTGACGCTGCCGTTTCCCACCTATGACCCGGCAGAGCCGCCGCTTCCGGGCGCCTTACTCGCAGAAGTCGCCGTGAACGCCGCACAGCCATCCCGGACGCCATTCACCTACAGCATTCCCACGGAGATGGATGTCGGGACCGGGCAGGCCGTTTTCGTCCCGTTCGGGCCGCGCATCCTGCAGGGAATCGTGCTCGGCATCACGAGTTCCACGGCGCTCCAGGCGGTGCGCCCAATCGTATCGGTCGCCGACCCCGACCCCCTGCTCGACGCCAACCATGCCGCACTCGCGCAGTGGCTTGCGGGCGAGTACCTGGCGCCGCTCTGGGACTGCGTGAGTTGCTGCCTCCCGGCCGGCTACGGCCAGAAACCGGTAACGATGGTCTCCCCGGTCGATGTACCGCCACTGCTGCCGGTCTACCCGAAGGACCAGAAGATCCTCCAGTACATCGCCGCGAACGGGCGCGTTTCCCTCGATGAACTGCGCGAGCACGTCGGCCAGGTCAGCCTGACTTTGCTCCAACGGCTCCAGCGCGATGGCCACCTGACGGTCGCGCAGGGCCTCGCACGGCCATCCACGCGCCCGCGAATGGAGCGGCGCCTCGCCCTCGCCGCGGAACCGGCTGAGGCCGAGGCTTATCGCGCAGGCCTCCTCGAACGGAACGCACGCTCCGTCGAAGCGCGTCTCGTCGGGCACCTCGCCGTCCACCCGGACATCTCGCTGACCGAAGCGCGCGAGATCGGCGCGAACCCGTCGCACCTGTCCCGGCTCGAAGCCGCCGGGATGCTCCGCCAGTACGAGCAGCGCATCGAACGGGACCCGCTCGCCGCCTTCCGCTTCGCCCAGAAGCCCCCGGCGCTCCTCAGCGAAGAACAGCAGCGCGCGGTCGACCTGTGCTGGGCGAATCCCGGCGTCACGCTCATCCACGGCGTGACCGGTTCCGGAAAGACCGAGGTCTACCTCGAACTTGTCCGCCGGACGCTCGACGAAGGCAAGGGCGCCATCGTCCTCGTCCCCGAGATCGCGCTCACGCCGCAGGCCGTCCGCCGCTACGGCGAACGCTTCGGCGGCACGCTGACCGTGCTCCACTCCCAACTCTCGCAGGGAGAACTGTACGACCAGTGGTTTCGCATCCAGCGCGGCGATGCCCGTCTCGTGGTTGGTTCGCGCAGTGCGCTCTTCGCCCCCATCCCGGACCTTGGGCTCGTCGTCATGGACGAAGAGCACGAGTGGAGCTACAAGCAGACCGACCCGCAGCCGCGCTACCACGCCCGTGAAGCCGCCGAACACCTCTGTTCCCTGGCGGGGGCGCGGCTCGTGCTGGGCAGCGCCACCCCGGACGTCGTGACCTACCACCGCAGCGAAGTGGGCGCTATCCAGCGCGTCGAACTCACCCAGCGTCTCGCTCCAACCGGCGACGGCGGCGCCGTGGAGACTGGCCTGCCAGCAGTCGAAATCGTGGACATGCGGGCAGAGTTGCAGGAAGGGAACCGGAGCGTCTTCGCCCGTTCCTTGCGCCGGGCAGTCAACGCCGCGTTGCGGGCCGGCGAGCAATCGATCCTCTTCGTGAACCGCCGCGGGTCAGCCCGCTTCGTGCTCTGCCGGGACTGCGGCTACCTCCCGGTCTGCCCTTCCTGCTCGGTCTCGATGAGCCTCGATGTCCAGAGCCCGGTGCTCACACTGCTCATCTGCCACCACTGCGGCCGTTCGCGGCGGCTCGAAGACCGCTGCCCGAAGTGCGACGGCCCGCGCTACCGGCCCTTCGGCGTCGGCACCCAGCGCATCGAACAGGAGGCGCGGAAGCAGTTCCCGAACGCCCGCGTGGCCCGCTGGGATAGCGATGTCTCGCGCCAGAAAGGGAGCCACGAACGGATGGTCCATGCGCTCGAAGCCGGGGACATCGACATCCTCGTGGGCACGCAGATGCTGGCGAAGGGCCTGGACCTGCCGGAGATGACGGTCGTCGGCGTGGTCGATGCCGACGTGGGACTGAGCCTGCCGGACTACCACGCCCAGGAGCGCACGTTCCAGTTGCTCTCCCAGGTGGCCGGCCGCGCGGGCCGCCGCGAAAAACCGGGCTGGGTGTTCATCCAGACGTATGAGCCCGAAGCGGCGCCCATTGTTGCCGCGGCAACGCACGATTTTCGAACGTTCTACGACGAAGAGATCGCGCACCGCCGGCGGGCCGGGTATCCGCCGTTCAACCGCCTCGTGCGGCTGGTCTTCCGGCATCGAAACCAGGAGCACGCCCTCGAAGAGGCCTCGCGCGTAGCTGCCGAACTGCGGCTGGCTCGCGATGCTGCGGGCCGCGCCGAACCGGACATCCTCGGGCCGACCACGCCCTACATCCCGCGCTTCCGCGGAGAGTACCGCTACCAGGTCCTGTTGCGCGGGCGGGCGCCTTCCCGGCTACTGGCGAACATCCGCCTCGGTGAGAACTGGCACATCGACGTCGACCCGGCGAGCCTGGTCTGACCGAGGGTCAGCTGGCCGGGGGAAACGGCCACTGCCGCCGCCAGAGGTACGAGAGCGCGCCTGCCGCCACGCCGACATTCAACGACTCCACGCGCGGGTCCATCGGCAACTCAGCGCGGAAGTCACTGACCTCGAGCAGCAGGTGGCTGATGCCCTCACCCTCGCTGCCCATGATGAGCACGGTCTTGGCCGGCCAGTCGAAGGACGTCGCGGGCTCGGCGCCTTCCCCCGCTGCGGCGGCAACCACCCAGTAGTTCGCCTCTTTCAGCGTACGAATCGCCATCGCCAGGTTCTGCGGCGCCGCGACCGGCGCGATGAAGCTGAGCCCGGCGCTCGCGCGGTGGACGCCCGGCGTGAGCAGTGCCCCTCGCCGGAGTGGCAGCACGATGGCATCGACGCCAACCGCCACCGACGTTCGCAGGACAGCGCCCAGGTTCTGGGGGTCGGTCACTCGGTCGAGGACGACGATGAGCGAGGACTTCCCTGAGTCCCGGGCAACCTGGCGCAGGTCCACCGGCTCAACCGCACGGAGGCGGACGAGCACTCCCTGGTGCACGCCTTCGCCGGTCAGCTGGTCAAGCCGGAAGCCATCGACGGGCTCGACCCGGATCCCGGCCTGCTCGGCCTCCTGGACGAGTTCAAGCACGCGCTCGTTACGTGTTCCGCCGAAATAGAGGAGTGACTTTGCGTAACCGGTCTTCAGCGCCATCGCGCAGGCGTTGATGCCGAAGGCCAGGTCATCGGGCGTGGCGTTGGGCTTGGGGCGAGGCCGTGGCACGCCCCAGATATTCGCACCGCCGCCCGGGCCGGTCACCCCGGCCAGGCATTTGCAAATGCCGGGTGGTTAGACGCGCGACCAGTTGTTGGTTGTGAAGACGTCCTGGTCCCACGGGCTGCGCTCTCCGAGGTCGAGGCGGAACCCGGCAACGGCGCCGATCATCGCCGCGTTGTCAGTGCAGAACTTCGGCGGCGGGATGCGCACTGGCACCGGGCAACGGCGATGCAACTCCTCGCGGAGGCGCTGATTTGCCGCGACACCGCCGGCAACTAGCACATTCCGCGCCCCGAGCTCCCTCGCCAGCCGCGAAGTCTTGCCCGCCAGTACATCGACAACCGCCTCCTGGAACTCCCAGGCAAGGTTCGGGACCGTGTGCTTCTCTTCGCGAACGGCATGCAGGGCCGCCGTCTTCAGACCGCTGAAGCTGAAATCGTAGGTACCGTGCATCCAGGCGCGCGGGAGCGAGACACCACTGGGGCCGCCTTCGAGAGCCGCCTTCGCGACGTGCGGTCCACCCGGGAACGGCAGGCC
>JBDHWA010000042.1:0-10244 GCA_039809945.1 Dehalococcoidia bacterium
CTGGCTCAAAGAGATGGGCTTCAACATCAACCCGGAGGTGCGCCTGCACCCCGGTCTCGACGATGTCCACAGCCGCATCCAATGGTGGGGCGCCCAGCGCGAACGCCTCGACTACGACATCGACGGCGTGGTCCTCAAGATCGACGACACGCGGGAATGGGACGCACTCGGTTATGTCGGACGCGAACCCCGCTGGGCCACGGCGTTCAAGTTCCCGCCGCAGCAACGCACCACGAAACTGCGAGCGATCGAGGTGAACGTCGGCCGAACGGGTGTGCTCACCCCGTTTGCCGTACTCGAGCCGGTGATTGTCGGGGGCGCAACGGTGTCACTGGCCACGCTCCACAACGAAGGTGATATCCGCCGCAAGGACATCCGCGAAGGCGACACCGTCATCGTCCAGCGAGCAGGCGAGGTCATTCCCCAGGTGGTTGGGCCAGTCCTCAGCCTCCGGACTGGCGACGAACAGGAGTTCAGCATGCCGGCGGTGTGCCCGTCCTGCGAGACGCCTATCTCGCGCGACCCGGCCGAAGCCGCCTATTACTGCCCCAACACCAGCTGCCCGGCGCAGGCAATCCGCATGCTCGAGCACTTCGCCAGCAGAGGCGCCATGGACATCGAGGGCCTCGGCGAGCGGATGGCCATCACCCTCTATCAGACCGGCCTCGCGACGGGCCCGGCCGACATCTACGACCTGACGGCCGAGAAGTTCATGACCCTCCCGAGCATCAAGGCGAAGGGCGCCGGCAACCTCATGCGCGGCATCGAAGCGAGCAAGCAGCGCCCGCTCGTGAACGTCTTGCTCGCGCTGGGCATCCGCCACGTTGGCTGGGAAACCGCGCGGCTCATTGCCGAGACCATCGGCCGCCTCGACGGCCTGCTGGGTGTCGACGCGGAGGGCCTGCAGACGATCGACGGGATCGGACCCGTGGTCGCCGGGAGCATCCTCGACTGGGTCAGCCAGGACCGGAATCGCGAACTCGTGGCTCGGCTCATCGCCCATGGCATCAATCCCGTGGACCAATCGACGCGCGTCGAAGGCGGCGTGCTCGACGGCCTGACGCTCCTCGTGACCGGGCGGCTGGAGTCGATGTCCCGCGCCCAGGCCGAGGAAACGATCCGCGCCCTTGGGGGCAAAGTCGGCTCCTCCGTGAGCAAGACAACGGACTTCCTGGTGGTCGGCGCCGACGCTGGAACGAAGCTTCAGAAGGCGGAAAAGCTCGGTGTGCGCGTGATCACGGAGCAGGAGTTCCAGCGGCTGGCAGAGGGCGGCCCGGCGGCGCTCGAATCTGGCCTTAGCGCTTAAGAAAAGCTGTCAGCCAAACTCCAACCGGAAACTTCTCAAGATTCGCCCGGCCGGGTTATGGCGCGTATACTTAGGGAGCCGCCGGCGGTTTCGCTGGCGGCGCTTTTGACGACGGCAGGTTCCCGCCTTTGGCGTTCTTCAATCCTCTGAATGGCCTCTTCGGGTTTCTCTCTCACGACATCGCGATCGACCTCGGGACCGCGAACACCCTCGTGATGGTCAAAGGCCGCGGCATCGTCATCGACGAACCATCCGTTGTCGCCATCGACCGCACTACGAAAAAGATCCTCGCCATCGGCGCCGAAGCGAAGCGCATGGTCGGCCGGACACCGGCCAACATCATCGCAGTCCGCCCACTCCGAGACGGCGTTATCTCGGACTTCGAAGTAACCGAGAAGATGCTCAGCTACTTCATCCGGGCGGTGCATGACCGCAGCTTCCTCGCCCAGCCGCGTGTTGTCGTCGGCATCCCTTCGGGCGTCACCGAGGTGGAGAAGAGGGCCGTCCACGACGCCGCGCTCAACGCGGGGGCGCGCAGTTGCTTCCTCATCGAAGAGCCGATGGCAGCCGCTATCGGCGCCGGGCTGCCGGTCATGGAAGCCGCTGGCTGCATGATCGTCGACATCGGCGGCGGCACCACCGAGGTCGCCGTCATCTCCCTCGGCGGCATGGTCGTCAGCACCTCCATCCGCGTGGCTGGCGACGAAATGGACCAGGACATCATCGCCTACGCGCGCCAGGTGCATAACCTCCTCATCGGCGAACGCACGGCCGAGGAGATCAAGAAACTCGCCGGTTCGGCCGCCCCGCTCGACCCAGAAGAGACCATCGACATTCGCGGCCGCGACCTGGCGACCGGCCTTCCCAAGTCCGTCGAGGTCAGTACCGTCGAAATCCGCGATGCGCTCGCGGGCTCCATCAGCGCGATCGTCGAGGCGGTCCGCTCATCCATCGAAGTGACGCCGCCGGAGCTGGTCTCTGACCTGATGGCCCACGGCATCGCCCTCGCCGGGGGCGGGGCCATGCTTCGCGGTCTCGACCGGCGGCTCAGCCAGGAGACGCGCTTCCCGGTGTATGTCTCGGAAGACCCACTCCTCTGCGTCGTGCGGGGCGCGGGGGAAGTGCTCGAAGAAACCGAGATGCTGAATAAGGTGCAGTCCCAGTTGGCCTCGCGGCGGCCGGGGCGATAGCATCGGGGCGCGCCCCGGAGTGATCACATGCTGATCTTCCAACGGTATTCGTGGTGGGTTGCGGCCATGGTTGGGCTGGCGCTGCTGCTTGCTGTCGTGGGCCAGGTCGGTGTGCTGAGCCCGGTTCAGGGCCTCTTCCTCAACGTCGCATCGCCCTTCGAGAAGGTCCTGAACGGTACGTTCCGGCCCATCGCGGGGTTGCTCTCGAACGCTGGCGAAGTCGGCGCCATCCGTGACGAAAACAGCCGCCTGCGCCTCGAAAACGAAGAGCTTCGCAACCAGATCGCGGAACTTCAGCAGAACGCCGCCCAGATCGACGACCTGCGCGAGGCGCTGAACCTCACCCAGGGCGACAAGAGCGTCCAATACCTCGCGGGCAGCATCGTCCATCGCGACGCCTCGCCCTTTACCGACGTCGTGACCATCGACCGCGGCAGCGGTGACGGCCTCCAGGTCGGCATGGTCGTGCTCTCCACGAAGGGCACGCTCATGGGCAAGATCACCAAGGTGACAAAGACGAACGCCTTCGTCCGCCTCATCACCGATACCCAGAGCCGGGTCACCGCCGAAGTCCTCGGCACCGGCGCCGATGGCAGTGTGCGAGGCACGCCCGGCCGTGGCCTTTCGTTCGACCTCGCCCAGGGGGAGATCGCGGTCGGCGACACGCTGATCACGGCAGGGCTTGGCGGCAGCTACCCGCGCGGTCTTCCCATCGGGCGCGTCACATCCGTCTCGGGTTCGAACCAGGACCTCTACAAGAAGGTCACCCTGGAGCCGGGCGTGCGCATCTCCACGGCTGAAACGGTGCTCGTGCTCACCAGCTTCATCCCGGAAACGCTGGACCTGACGCCATGAGGGGCGCGGCGTCCGTCCTCGCGGCAATCTTCGCGGCGATGGCCCAGGTCACGGTTGCGCCACTCTTCCCGATTTCGGCCGCGGTTCCGGACTTCGTGCTCCTCACGCTTGTTGTGGTGGCCGCATTCGGCAGTCCCCGCCGCGCGATGGTCTGCGTGCCGGTGGCAGCCATCGCCTACGGTTTCCTCTCGGATCGTTCGCCAGCCCTCCTGCTGATGGCCTACCTGCCCCTGCTGCCGCTCGGCCTCTACCTCGAAGAAGCGCAGATACCGCTGAACCACTACGCGCGGACGCTTGCCGCCACGCTGCTGACCGGCCTCTGGATGCGCGGGCTGCTCATGCTCGGTCCGCTGCTCGGCGGCGCCGAGGCCTCGTTCGGCGCCGTGGCCGGCCAGGTCCTGATCCCCGGCCTTTTCCTTGACTTCGCTTTACTGAGTGTCGTTTACGTACCGCTTCGCCTTATAGGATGGAGCGGCCAGGGGATGTCGCTTCAGCGCGGCACGTACTACTCAAGCCTATGAGCATCCTCGACGAAGGCTTCCGAGCACCCGGCGGGACGAGCCGGAACCGGCCCCATGGGAACATGGCGGTGCTGCGCATCGCCATCATTGTTGCCTTCGTCGTCCTCGGCGCGCGCCTGGCGAAGATGCAGATCGTCGACGGCGCGGAGTACGCCCAGCGCTCCCGCGAGAACCACATCGTCCAGAAGAACATCCTCCCGACCCGCGGCCTCATCACCGACCGCAACGGTGAGCCGCTGGTTGAGAACGTCGGCGTCTACTCGGCTCAGATCCTTCCCCAGCTGCTCCCAGAAAAGGAGTCCGACCGCTACCAGATCTACCTCAAGATCCAGAGCCTCCTCGGCGTCTCCCCGGTCGAAACCAAGGCGAAGGTGGACGACGCCATCGCGGCGGGCAAGGACTACATCGCCATCACCGTGGCTAACAACCTCCCGAAGGAGAAGGCGCTGGCGCTCGACGAAGCCTCGGTCGACATGCCGGGCGTTTCGCTCGCCATCACCCCCGGCCGGGAGTACATCGGCGGCGAAGAGTTCAGCCACATCCTGGGCTACATCGGCCCGCAGTTCGCCGAGGATGCCGCCCGCCTTAAGGGGAAGAACTACCAGCTCAACGAACCCATCGGGAAAGACGGGCTGGAGAAACAGTACGAATCGGACCTGCGCGGCACCGCCGGCTTCACCGCCGTCGAACAGGACGCCTACGGTCACCAGATCCAGGCGCTCCAGTCCCGCGACCCCGTGCCCGGGAACAGCCTGAAGCTCGCCATCGATGCAGGTCTGCAGAAGTACATCGGCGAGCTCCTGCAGGACTCGCTGCCCGATACCAGCGGCGTGTGGGGTGACGCCACCGTCGCCGCGGCGGTCGTGATGGACCCGTTCACCGGCGAGATCCTGGCAATGAACTCGGTGCCTACCTACGACAACAACATCTGGGCCGAAAGCAAAGACCGCGGCGACGAACTCGACCGCCTTGTCCATGACGACAAGACTCACACGCTCCTGAACAAGGCCCTTTCGGCGGCGGCCCCGGGGTCGACCTTCAAGCTCGTCACCGCCAGCGCAGGGCTCGAAGAGGGCAACGTCACTGCGAACACCACGCGCTACATCCCCAAGACGCTCGAGTTCAAGGGCGAGAACGGCGAGCTCTACCCCCTCGAAGACTGGCGCCAGCACGGCAGTATCAGCCTGATCGACGCCATCGCCTGGTCGTCGAACATCTACATGTTCGAAATCGCCGGCGGGTTGCCCCAGGAACGCATCCCCGGCCTCGGCAAAGACCCGGAAACTTCAGCGGTCATCCTCGCCAGCTGGGCGCGGAACTTTGGCTTCGGCCAGCCAACCGGCATCGACATCGACGGTGAAGCCACCGGCCTGATCCCTACCCCCGACTGGAAGCGCCGCATCTTCTCCGGGCCGGAGTTCAACCCCTCCGACCGCGAGTGGTTCATCTCCGACACCTACTTCAGCGCCATCGGACAGGGATCGGTGCTGGCCACACCGCTCCAGGTGACGCGAATGACTGCCGCCATCGCCAACGGCGGGAAGCTCGTCACCCCGCACATCGTCAACGAAGTCGTCGCGCCCGATGGCACAACCGTTCGCAAGATAGAGACCCAGTACCGCGACGTCGGCCTCAAGAAGTCGACCATCGACACGGTACGGCAGGGTATGTGGGGTTCGGTGAACTACGGCGCCGGCGCCCGGGCGAACATCCCCCAGGCCGTCGTCGCGGGGAAAACGGGTACCGCCGAGTTCTTCAAGCCCGACGGGACGAAATCCCAGCACGCCTGGTTCACCGGCTACGCACCGTTCGACAACCCCGAAGTCGTGGTGACCGTCTACTTTGACATCGGTGTCGGCGGCGACAAGGCCGCACCCACAGCCGCGAAGATCCTCGAATACTACTTCGACCACGTGAAGCGATGAGCAGCGTCACCTACGGCTACGGCGGCAGTGCACGAACCTCGGCCAGCGTCTGGCGAGGCTGGGACCGCTTCGACTATGTAATGGTCGCCACGGCCCTGGCGCTTGTTGCCGTGGGCCTCGTGCTCATCTATAGCGGCTCGCTGTCCTTCTACGAAGGCCCGCTCGCCAGCTTCCAGAGCCCGGTGTTCAAGCAGGTCATCTTCGCCTGCATCGGCATCGCCGGGATGCTCGCCGTCTCGAAGTTCGATTACCACTACCTGACGCACTACGCGTGGGTGCTCTACGGCATCGGCTGTGTCTCGCTCGTCGCTATCCTCGCCATCGGCCAGACAGCATTCGGCTCGACCCGCTGGTTCGACCTCGGCCCCATCCAGGTCCAGCCATCCGAGTTCGCGAAGCTCGCCACCATCCTCGCCCTGGCTCGCTACTTCAGCGAACACGGCGGCGACGCCCGCGAAGTGAAATCATTGCTCATCTCGCTCGCCATCGTGGCCCCCGTCGCCGGCCTCGTGTTTGTCGAACCGGACCTTGGCACGAGCATCGTCTTCTTCGCTATCTGGCTCGGCATCGTCGTCGTCGCTGGCGTGAAAGCGAGTCACCTCCTCGTCATGACCGCGATCTTCCTCGCGGTCTTCCCGTTCCTCTGGACGTTCGCCATCGCCGACTACCAGGTCGAACGCGTCTCAGTGCTGGTGGACTCGAACGAGGACGCACTCGGCGCCGGGTACAACGTGAACCAGTCGAAAATCGCCGTCGGCTCCGGCGAATGGCTCGGCAAGGGGTTCACCAACGGCGACCAGACGCAGCTCGGTTACCTGAAGGTCGCCACGAAGGACTTCATCTTCAGCCTGCTGAGCGAGGAGTTCGGTTTTGCGGGCTGCATGGTGGTCTTCGGGCTGTTCATCCTGCTCCTGATGCGGGGGGTCCGCGCGGCGCAGATCGCTGGTGACACCGCGGGGCAACTCGTGGCCGTTGGTATCGTTATGTTGATCTTGATGCAGACGTTCATCAACGTCGCCGTCAACCTCAGCATCTTCCCGGTGACCGGCGTGCCGCTGCCGTTCATCAGCCAGGGCGGTTCGTCGCTCGTCAGCCTCTTTATCTCGCTCGGTATCCTCCAGAGCATCGTCATGCGGCACCGGGCCTACCGCCAGACCTGACCTCGAACGCGACACGAGATGTCGCGATGGCCAGCAACGATCGACGGCTCGCGCCAACTGGCGCCGGAGGAAATCGGTGACGAAACTCACAGGCCAGGTCGCTCTCGTGGCTGGCGGCACACGCGGAGCGGGCCGAGGCATCGCCATCGCACTGGGCGAACTGGGCGCAACGGTCTACGTGACCGGCCGTTCCAGCCGCACCGCGGGCCGCTCTCCGATGGACCGGCCAGAGACCATCGAGGAAACCGCCGAACTGGTCACGGTTGCCGGTGGCGTCGGCATCCCTGTGCGAACGGACCATTCAGACCACGCGAGCGTTGCCGCCCTCGCGGCGCGTGTGAAGGACGAACAAGCCGGCCGGCTCGACATCCTCGTCAATGACGTCTGGGGCGGCGACCCAATGGTCGACTGGGAGCACCCGTTCTGGGAACAGGACCTTGCCACCGGCATAGGGTTGCTTCGCCAGGCGCTCGAAACGCACATCATCACCAGTCACCACCTCGTGCCGCTGATGGTGGCGCGCGGTTCCGGGCTGGTCGTGGAGATAACGGATGGCGTGGAGGCCCACTATCGCGGGTCGTTCTACTACGACCTGGCGAAGGCGGGCGTGATCCGGCTGGCTGTCGCACAGGCCGGTGACCTCAAGAAGCATGGCGTCACCGCGGTGGCTGTCACCCCGGGGTTCCTCCGCAGCGAGGCGATGCTCGACCACTTCGGCGTGACAGAGGCGAATTGGCGCGACGGCGTCGCCAAGGACAAGGACTTCATCGCCTCAGAGACGCCGCTCTTCGTAGGCCGGGCGGTCGCCTCGCTCGCAACCGACCCCGACCGGGCGCGGTTCACCGGGCGGGCGCTGAGCTCCTGGGGGCTCTCCGATGAGTACCCGTTTGTCGACCGCGATGGCGCGCGGCCGCACTGGGGACGGCACTACGCCACCGCATACCCGAACGGCTTCTTCGCGGACGACTAACACCCCGGCCCCGTAGAATGCGGCCACCTCACTCTCCTGGAGACCTGCCGGTGGCCTACGAAGCTATCCTCTACGACGTCGCCGAGGGCGTCGCGACGATCACCCTCAACAAACCTGAGCGGCTCAACGCTTTCGACAACCAGATGCTGACCGAATGGGCGGACGCTATCGCGAAAGCCGACCACGACCGGGGCGTCGGTGCGGTCATCATCACCGGCGCCGGGCGCGGCTTCTGCAGCGGGATGAACGTCGCTGCCGAGGCCGGCGGTTCCGGGGTGCTTCGTACGCAGAGCACGGTGGCGGACCGCCGTCACAGCCTGCGCGACAGCGTCCACCCCATCCCGCGGGCACTTATCCAACTGGAGAAGCCGTACATCGCGGCGATCAACGGGGCCGCCGCCGGCGCGGGCATGGACATGGCGAGCATGGCCGACATCCGCTTCGCCAGCAGCACCGCCCGGGTCGGCATGACGTACGTCCGCATGGGCCTCATCCCCGGCGACGGCGGAACCTACACGCTGCCGCGCATTGTGGGCACGCAGCGAGCGCTGGACATGATCTGGTCGGGCAGAATGATCACCGCCCAGGAGGCGCTCGAAATCGGCTACGTGCTCGCCGTGTACGAACCCGACGAACTGATGCCGCGCGTCACCGAGTACGCCCGCCAGATCGCGAAGGGCCCAGGCGTCGCCGTCCAGCTGTCGAAGAAGCTCGTCTACCGCTCGGCGAACATCCCGTTCGACGAACACCTCGACATCGCCCAGATGGCCATGTTCGTGGCCCAGTCCACCGACGATGCCCGCGAAGGTCCGCGCGCTTTCGTCGAGAAGCGCGAACCGCAGTTCAAGGGGTCTTAGATTCGGGATTTTGGATTGGGGATTTTGGATTGCCCCGACTCGTCCCACCTCGTGGGGTCGGAGGATGTGGGGAAATCCAGGGTCCACCGTTGATTTGAGGTTTTCGATGACGCTTGAAATTGGCAAACCCGCGCCTGCGTTTACGTTGCGCAACAAGGACCGTGAGGAGGTGACCCGCGAGTCGTTCCCCGGGAAGCACCTGGTCCTCGCGTTCTATCCACTCGCCTTCACCGGTGGCTGAACAAGCGAAATGACCGCCTTCCGAACCCACACCGACCGGTTCGTGGAGGCCAATGCCCAGGTCCTGGGCATTTCAGTTGATTCGTTTGCAGCCGCGGGGGAGTTCCAGGAGAAGCTGGGGCTCGAGTTCCCGCTCGTCAGCGACTTCCCGAAGATGGCCACGGGCCGCGCCTTCGGGGTCTACAACGAGGACTTCGGGATCATGAACCGGACAACGGTGGTCATCGACAAAGATGGCATCGTCCGGGGGGTTCATGCCGAAGCGCGCGACTTCGAATCGCACCCGCTGAAGGCGCTCGAAATCCTCGCGACGCTCCAGTAGCGGCTACGCCCGGACGGCGCGGCGCAGGTCGGCGATGTTCTCGGCGACGCTGCGCTGGTCGTTATAGACCGAGCTTCCGCAAACGAGCACATTCGCGCCCGCGTGCACGCACGATGCGATGTTCCCGGTCTTCACTCCCCCGTCGATCATCAGGTCGGCGGGGGAGCCTGCCTCGTCCAGCAGTCGGCGAATCCGCGCCACCTTGTCGAGCTGTTCCGGGATCATCTGCTGGCCGCCCCAACCGGGGTTGATGGTCATCACCATCACCTGGTCGACCGCCGGAATGGACTCCTCGATAGCCGAGACGGAGGTCCCCGGGTTGATGCAGACGCCTGCCCTCTTCCCGAGCCGCCGGATGGCATCGAGCGTACGGTTGATGTGCGGCGAGACCTCGATGTGGACGTTGATGGTGTCGGCAGTGTCGGCGTACTGCTCGATGAGCCGCTCCGGTTCGACGCACATCAGGTGGAGGTCGAAGGGGAGGCGCGTCACCTTGCGCAGGGCGTCCACGACCACCGCGCCGAAAGTGATATTCGGCACAAACCGCCCGTCCATGACGTCGAGATGGAGTATGTCGGCGCCGCCCAACTCGGCCGCACGTACTTCGTCGGCAAGCCGCCCGAAATCGGCGGTGAGGATGGATGGCGCGATCTTCACGGTGGTCACAGGAACATTCTACGGGCTTTCGTAACGGCCGTTATACTATCCCGCGTAGACACCTGAACATTTATGGCCATTCGCATTGTCACGGACTCCACCTGCGATCTCCCGCCGGCGCTTATCCAGGCGAGCGGTATCACTGTCGTGCCGCTCACGGTGTTCTTCGATGACGAGCCATTCCTCGATTCGGTGGAGATCACGGCGGATGAGTTCTACGTCCGCCTTTCAGAATCCCGGA
>JBDHWA010000043.1:0-10187 GCA_039809945.1 Dehalococcoidia bacterium
CTCCCGCAATCAGCTGCGGCTATGAATGCATCAAGCTGGGCCAGTTCCATGTATGGCTCACCCACAAGCGATAAGGCTTCGCTATGTCTGAAACCATACGGGAACACTGAGCCATAGGCTAGGGCTTGGCATCCAAAGCCCCTGCGTTAGGTGTGGCTAAAGGGCTGCGCGAGCCTCGCTCTTGAGCACGTGGCCGAGATAGCGGCCCTGGACCCAGTTAATCACGTCTCGCACCGTAATCATTCCGACCAGGTTCCCTTCACGCGTAACCGGGATAAACCGGAAACCCCAGTCTCCCATACGGTTGATTGCGAAGGCGATGCTGTCGTCTTCGTTGAGCGCCTCCGGGTCGGGCGTCATGTACGCCTCAATCGGTTCGTCGAGCACACCCGGCTTCAGCGCAGTCCGGTCGAGCACATCGCGGATGGTGAAGATCCCGACGGAGCGCCCTTCACTGACGACCACCACGGCTCCGCTGGGCGCCTGGTGCATCTTTGCGATGGCATCCCGAACGGTTGCCCCGATGGAAACGGTGCACGGCCTTGCCATCGCAACCGCGGAGATCGGCGTGACGAGGTCGCTTTCGCTGACGACCTGGCTGGTCTCCGGGACATCGACGCTGCGCAGGTCGCTGAGGCAGCCTTCACAGCTATCGTTGCCCTCGATGTTCTCGAACCCGCAGCTCGGGCAAAGGACGATGTTCTTCTTTTTGGCAACCATCACTGACCCCTTGAAAACACGTCAGGGCTCCATAGTGGAGCCCTGACTGATTCGGATAGCGGAGGCCGTCGCGCGGTCGGGCTCTAGTCGACCACCCAGGTTTCTCCGGCATGCAGCGCAGCCTCCAGGTCTCCCTTGCCTTTCGCCTGTGCTGACGCGACCTGTTCGGCCACCAGCTGGTCGTAAACAGGCGCCTCGATGTCGCGGAAGATCCCGATCGGAACGGGGAACTCCGGATAGTCCATGCCTACAAGGATGTTCGCGAGCGAAACGGTCGACGCGTTCGTGTCGTGGACGATCAACCCTTCGTCGGACTCGGCGTTTAGAGCGACTTCCAGCTGGAACCCGTTGAGCCGGATCCCGTGCTCGTTCTGCTTGCCGAACCGGAGCGGCTTCCCGTTCTCCAGATAGATCATCCGGTCCTGGCGGACTTCCTTGTCGGTGAAAGCAGCGAACGCGCCATCGTTGAAGATGTTGCAGTTCTGATAGACCTCCACGAAGGAGATCCCCTTGTGCTGCGCGGCCCGGTAGAGCATCTCTTCGAGGTGCTTGGTGTCGCGGTCGATGGAGCGCGCGACGAACGTTGCCCCGGCGGCCAGTGCCACCCGGATCGGGTTCAGCGGGCGCTCGGTGGTGCCGTACGGCGATGACTTGGTGACCTTGCCAAACTCGGAGGTCGGGGAGAACTGGCCCTTCGTGAGGCCGTAGATGCGGTTGTTGAACAGCACGACGTTGAGGTCGACGTTCCGCCGCATGGCATGGAGGAGGTGGTTGCCGCCGATGGAGAGCCCGTCGCCGTCACCGGTGATAACGAAGACCGAAAGCTCCGGGCGGGCAGTCTTCAGGCCGCTGGCCAGCGTCAGTGCGCGCCCGTGGATGCTGTGGAAGCCGTAGCTTTCGACGTAGTACGGGAACCGGCTCGAACAGCCGATGCCGCTGATGAAGACGATGTTCTCGCGCGGGATGCGGAGCTCCGGGAGCATCTTCTGCATCTGGGCGAGGATCGAATAGTCGCCGCAGCCGGGGCACCAGCGCACTTCCTGGTCCGAAATAAAGTCCTTGCGCGTGAGAACCGGGAGATCCCCGGCGATGACCCCATCGTTGTTGGCAGCAGGGGCAGTCATGATCAACCTCCCGAAACGGCCGACGACTGGCCGAACTCAATGACGTACGGGCCACTGCGCCCGAGCACCTCGTCGATCTTCCCCTCAAGCTCGACGATCTTGAACGGCTGACCAGAGATCTTGTTGAACGGAATGGCGTCGACGAGGAACTTCCCGCGGATGAGCAGCGCAAGCTGGCCCGTGTTGAGTTCCGGAATGATGACCTTCTTATAGCTCCGCAGAACCTTCTCCAGGTTCGCCGGGAAGGGATTGAGGTAGCGAAGGTGCGCCGTGGCGACGCTGAGGCCCTTCTTTCGAGCAGCCTGCCCGGCGCTCGTGATGGCGCCGTAGGTGCCGCCCCAGCCGAGGAGCAACAGGTCGCCTTCCGCGGGACCCGTGACCTCAAGGTCCGGCACATCCTGGACGATGCCGTCGACGCGCGCCTTGCGGACAAGCGTCATCTCATGGTGATTTTGCGGCGCGTAGCTGATGTCGCCGGTCAGACCCGACTTCTCGATGCCGCCGATGCGGTGCTCGAGGCCCTTCTGGCCCGGCACAGCCCACGGCCGCGCCAGTGTCTTCGGGTCGCGCTTGTACGGGCTGAAGTCAGCATCTTCCTTCGCGTATGACCACGTTATCTTGGGCAGCGAACTGATGTCCGGGATGCGCCACGGCTCGGAGCCGTTGCCGAGGTACCCGTCGCTGAGGAACACCACCGGGACCATGTACTTCAAGGCGATGCGGAACGCTTCGATGGCCATGAAGAAGCAGTCGGACGGTGTGGCCGGCGCAACGATGGCAACGTAGCTATCACCGTTCCGGCCGAACATCGCCTGGAGCAGGTCGGATTGTTCGGTCTTGGTCGGCATGCCCGTGCTTGGGCCCGCGCGCTGCACGTCGACGACGACGATCGGCAGTTCGGTCATGACAGCGAGGTTCAGCGCTTCGCTCTTGAGCGCGAGACCAGGGCCGCTCGTACCGGTCAGCCCAAGGTGACCGCCGTACGCAGCGCCGATGGTGGCGCCGATAGCCGCGATCTCGTCCTCGGCCTGGAACGTCTTCACGCCGAACGACTTCATCTTCGAGAGCTCGTGGAGGATGTCCGAGGCAGGCGTGATCGGGTAGCTGCCGTAGAAGAGCGGCAGATCGCTGAGGACGGAGGCCGCGACGAAGCCGAGTGCGGTCGCCTCGTTGCCGCTGATGTGGCGGTACGTTCCCGGGGGAACCACCGCCGGCGGCACGCTGTACTGCACCCGGAAAAGTTCGGTGGTCTCGCCGAAGTTGTACCCGGCCCGCAGGGCGCGCAGGTTCGCTTCGAGGATCTCCGGCCGTCGCCCAAACTGTTCGGTCGCCCACTTCACCGTGGTGTCCATGGAGCGGCCGTACAGCCAGAGCACGAGGCCGAGGGCCCAGAAGTTCCGGCTGCGGAACTTGTCCTTGGCGTTGAGCGGGAGCCCTTCAAGGGCGAGTTCGTTCAGCCGGGTGATCTCAATGGGGATCACCTGGTAGTTCGAAAGCGAACCGTCCGTCAGCGGGTTCTCCGCGTAGGAGGCCTTCTTGAGGTTCGTCGCTTCGAACTCGTTCTCATCGACGATGAGCAGGCCGCCACGGCGGAGGTCCCCGATGTTCGTCTTGAGCGCCGCAGGGTTCATCGCGACGAGAACGTCAGGCCGGTCACCAGGCGTGTAAATGTCGCTGGCGGAAAACGAGAGCTGGAAGCCCGACACGCCGGGCAGCGACCCGGTTGGGGCCCGGATTTCGGCCGGGAAGTCCGGGAGCGTTGCCAGGTCATTGCCAAAGACCGCGGCGGTCTTCGTGAACTGGGTCCCCGTTAACTGCATACCGTCGCCGGAGTCACCGGCGAAGCGAATGGTCACGCGATCGAGTTCCTCGACAGCGTGTTCGGGGCGTGTTGGCGATTCAGTCGTCATGGAGCTCTGCTATCCACCCTCTGGTCTCTCCATCACCTGGTGCAGGTGTGGAGGCAGGTTTAGTACGTCTTCCGGGTATGCCTCGGCGAGGTGCCGGATCAGTTCGCCCAACCGGACAAGTCCCACCACCGTGCCGCCACTGAGGACCGGGAGCATCCTGTGCTGGTGCTCCTGCATCTCCAGGACGGCTTCGGCGATTGACCGGTCTGCGGCGATCGTACGCGGGTTCCGGGTCATGACCGATTGGGCAAGCGGTTGGTCCCAATCGAAACCATCGGCCATGCAGCGCCGGACAACATCGCCCTCCGTGAAAATACCCACGACTTTCCCTGCTTCGACTGCGACCACACACGAATGCAACCCCTGCTGCATGGTGGTTACGGCGGTGCGGACAGTGATAAACGGGGAGACGACGGCTGGCTCTTCGAGCGGCAGCTCACTCAGAGGCTGATTGACGAACCGGCTCAGCCGGGAGCGATCCATCTCTGTCTATTCGTCGCCTTGGCAAATTTACGCGGGGTTCTTCCAGGGAGGTACGGCGCGTTAGCTCCAGTGTATCCCGTTTCCGAGGGTCGTGCAGGCCGACCCTGAGGCGATAGGGGTCCTCGCAGTTCGATCGTGTGAATGCGCTCTACGACTCTTCCCTATTTCGATGGGCACTAACCATGTTCTCCCTAAGCAGCACCGGGTCCCGGTCGATATTTCCGGTATCGGCGCATCGCCGCGGAGAACGGTGGCTCATGGCTTCCAACGCCCAGATTCAGACGGTGAAGGCGGACTTCCTCGACCCGTCACTCTACGATGATGCTGGCCTCTCGGGGGTGCCACGGCTCAGCCGTGGGACATTGCTAACGGCGCTCAGCCGGGCTCTCGACCTCGCCGAAGGCCGTCGCGCAGGCCATGCGCAGCGCGTCGCGTATATCGGCGTGTTCCTGGCAAGCGAGTTGAACCTCGACGCGCAACGAATCGAAGAAGTCTTCTTCGGCTGCCTCCTGCATGACGTCGGGATGGCCTCCAGCAACCTCCTCCAGCGTATCGACACCACGCATGGCGCCCGCCTCATCGCCGGAACGTCACGGAGCGTGGAGGTGCTGAGCCAGGCGCCGGCAGGCGGCTGGTCGGAGATGGTGGAAGCCATCGCCCAGCATTGCGATGAGGGCGCGAAGATCGTCCGCCGCCTCGGCCTCAGCGAGGCTGTCGCTCGCGCCGTCGCGACCCACCATGACTGCTGGGATGGTTCTGGCGTGCCCGGCGCCGAGCCGGGGGAGCGCGTGCCGCTCGTCTCGCGCATCGTCACGCTGGCCGACCGCGTGGAGACACTCATCGACGCGGAGACGTCGCCCCTGGTCATTCGGCGCAACGGCCCGAAGATGATTCTCGAGATGGCCGGGAGCGAACTGGACCCGGAGCTCGCGCGGCAGATGGCGGAAATCGCGGGCCGCGACGACTTCTGGCTGGGCCTGTACGACAATGACCTCCCGGCCGCGCTGATGGCGCTGAACTACGGCGGCATGCTCGGCCGCGACGAACTGTTCGATTTCCTCGGCGTGATCAGCGACGTGGTCGATGCCCGCAGTGGCCGCGACCGCGGACGTGGCAGGCGGATCGCCGACATGGCCCGCCGCGTCAGCCTGCAGTGTGACATGACCGAGCGCCGCGCCGACCTCGTGAAGGTGGCCGCGCTCCTCCAGGACATTGGCACCCTCGGGGTTCCGGTTCACTACCTGAGCAAGCCGGACATCCTCAGCGTCGATGAGATGTCGACGGTCCAGCTCCACCCGGTCTACGCCCGCGACATCCTGAGTGAGGTCCCCGGGCTGGGGGCCGCCGCCTGGTGGGTGGGATGCCACCATGAACGCATCGACGGCAAGGGCTACCCGGGGATGCTCGAAGGCGCCGAGGTACCCGCCGAAGCTCAGATCATCGGTATGTGCGAGGCCTTCGACGCGCTTACCAGCGATCGTCCATACCGCCGCGCTATGCCCCGGTCCGAGGCCCTCGAGGTCATGCAGGGACTCTCGGGCACGCGGTTCGATCCTTATTTGCTCGCCCGCTTCGAAGACGTGGCAGCACCGACAGAAGCCTAACGGGCCTCCGGAGCGCCCTGGCAACCCGCTTCTCAGAAGAAGGCCCGGCGGAAAACGGGCCTTCTTCGCGTCTGCGTAAAGGGCTCGGAATCCCTCGTAACAGAAGCAGGCATACCATAGGCGGCCATGGCGGCGTCACCGGTCTCGAAGTCGTCGGACCAGGTGGGCGGGCGGCGGATCAGGCTCGCCTTCACGGTGCTGGCAGTCGCCCTGGGCGTGGGCTTCGTTTACCTCAATCGCTCCGAAATCGGCCCGGCAGGGCGCGCAGCCGGGCAGGCTGAACCTGGTTACCTGCTCCTTGCGGCGACCGGGAGCGTGCTGTACCTCGCCGCCTACACGGGACTCCTGCGCTCTTCGCTTCGCGCCGTTGGCTTTTCGCTTGGCTGGAGGCGTGGACTCCTGCTCTCGCCGGCCATCCACTTCTCGAACATGGCGGTCGTGAACTCCGGCGGCCTCGGGGGAATGCCGTTGGTTATCGCTGAGGCACGACGGTCGCAGCAGCCCGTCGCACCCGCCGTCCTCGGCTATTTCATCACGGCGCAGCTCGGGCATCTCCTTTTCGCTGCGTTGCTGGCGGGCGCGCTGCTCATCGCACTTTCGACTGGCCAGTTGAGCGGCATTGAACTCGCCGCCGCCGGGGTGTTCGGCGTCTACACTGCCGCCTCAATCGCCGTGATCGCCGCCGGATTCAAGAGTGAACGAGCCTTCTACTGGCTTCATGCGTTGCCGGGGCGTCTCTGGAGACGGCTCCAACGGCTGATCGGGCGGGCACAACCGGTCGTTCCGGCAGAAGACCCTCGCGAACTGTATGAGTCCATCCGGGCACTCGCAGCGAATCCGAGGGCGTTCGTCGCGCCAGTCAGTTATGCGGTGCTCGTGGAGTTCGCCGGCGTCTTCACCCTGTGGGCCACGCTATCCGCATTCGCAGGCCGGACGGGTTTGGTGACACCACTGCTGGCGTACGTCGCCGGGGTGCTGTTCTCGACGATCGGATTCCTGCCCGCTGGCCTCGGCTTCGCTGAGGCCGGACTCGGGTTGGCGCTTACCACGGCCGGCGTCAGCACCGGCGCCGCCGCGTTGGTCGTCGTCGTCTACCGCGTATTCGAGGCATGGGTGCCCTTCACCACGGGAGCAATCACGGTCCATTTCCTCGCAGGTGCGGAAGAAGAGGCACTCACCCGCCCAGGACTCCCCGGCTTCGTACGGCGGCGGCTCGTTGCCTCGGGCGCTGCCACGGTCGGTGTTCTCAACGTCTTTCTTGCCGCGCATCGCCGCCCGCTTGTTCGGCTGGGCCCAATCCATGAAGCGATCCCGCACGCTGCTGTCACGTCCTCCCGGTATGCGTTGCTGGCTGCCGGGATTGCCCTCATCGCGTCGTCTCCCGGTCTCCTCCACGGCAAACGCCAGGCATGGCTGATTTCCACGGTGGCCATCATCGCCGCTCTCGTTGCCCATCCATTCAAGCGGGTGGAGTACGTTGGCATCCTTGCGAACGGGACAGTGCTGGCGATGTTGCTTGCCTTCGCGCGCTCTTTCCCCGCGCGAAGCGACCCTGCCCGGGCGAGGCAGGGAGTCGCCTGGTTTGTGTTCGGCGAAGCCGGGGTGTTCGTCTACGGCGTCGCCGGGCTCTACTTCCTCGACCATCACTTCGCTCGCGCCACCACCTTCGCGGACTCGCTGAGCGACGGTGTCCGGCTCCTCTTCGTCCTTCCGTCGACCACTATCGACCCGGTGACGCGCCACGGCGCCTGGTTCATCGATTCCGTCCGGGTGAGCGCCATCGGTGTCTTCCTTATCAGCGCCTACCACCTGTTGCATCCCGTCATCCTGCGCCGTACGGCAGGCCGCGAAGAGCGGCGGCGAGTCGCTGCGATACTGGAGCGGCACGCGTCCACCTCAATCGCCTACTTTCATTTGCTCCCGGACAAGTCGTACTTCTTCTCTTCAGAAGGCGAGGCGTTCATCGGCTATCGCGTGGTCGGCCATGCAGCTGTCGCACTCGGCGAACCAATTGGCGAACCAGCCGCCCGCATGCGAGTCGTGAGGGAGTTCGCGGAATTCTGCGATCTGAACGGCTGGGCGTTCTGCTTCCACCAGGTCACCGGGCCCGGCGCCGCGGAACTCCAGGATGCCGGGCTCCAGGCGCTGAAAATCGGCGAAGAGGCGGTCATCCCAGTCCAGGAGTTTGCCCTCACCGGGAAGTCGTTCAAGCACCTGCGCAACACGGTGAACCGCTTCGAGCGCGATGGCTTCGGCTTCGAAATCCTGGCGGCGCCGGTCGACGACAGTGTGCTGGCGGAACTTCACGCAATCTCGGACGCATGGCTGGAAGACGGCGGGCACCGCGAGAGAGCGTTTACCCTGGGCATGTTCTCGATTGAGTACGTCCGCTCGTGCGACGTGGCCATCGTGCGCAGCCCGGCCGGACGGATCGAGGCGTTCGCCAACCTGATTCCGGCCTACAACAGCCCGGACGGCAACTTCGACCTCATGCGGCGGCGCCCGGACGCCGAGGACGGTGCGATGGACTTCCTCTTCGTGGGGCTCATCGAGCACTTCAAGACCAGGGGCATGACCGGCATGAACCTCGGCCTCGCCCCGCTCGCGAATATCGAAGCCGGGGGCCTCACGGGCATGGCCCTTCGCCAACTCTACGAACGCGGCGGCCGCGCCTTCAACTTCCAGGGCCTGCGAGCGTTCAAGGACAAGTGGAAGCCTGAGTGGCAACCGCGGTATCTCTGCTACCGGAGCGAGGTCCAGCTCCCGGCGCTTGCTTTGGCCGTTACGCGGGCCGGTGAAGTCTCCGGGCAATTACCGTTTCATTTCGGTCCGCGGCGGCATGATGGGATCGTGAAGCCCGCCACCTCGGAAGCCGCTGGATGAAGGCGGTGCGCGTCCCGTGGTTCGGAATCGCGCTCACGCTGAGCACCGTGGCGCTTGAAGCCGCCACCGCCTATGACCACTCACTCTTTCCCGAACTGCAGCGCCACCTCGCTCTGGACTGGCAGGCGCTCGAACGGTTCGAGGTTTACCGGATCGTTGTCAGCCCATTCATCCAGACCAGTCCCGGGTTCTCACCGACGGTCCTCGGGCTGACGACGCTGGTCGTCCCCGTCTATGAATTGCGCGAAGGGACACGCCGGGCCGTCACCCTGTTCTTCACTGGAGACTGGCTGAGCACATTGCCAGCGCTATTCTTCTTGCAGGCGGCTGGATGGCTCGGCAACAGTGCCGCCGCGCAGCTCGCCCGCACGCCCGACTCTGGGTCGAGTTGCGGGGGATTCGCCTGCATGACAGCGCTCCTCTGCACCCTCCCGTTCCGCTGGCGAACAGCTGGGTTCCTGACCCTCGTTGTCTTCTTCGCCTGGCGAATCGCCCTCTGGCACCGGCTGTTCGACTTCCAGCACGCCCTCGCTGCGGTCGCGGGCGTCGCCGTCTGGCGGCTGCTGGAGGCCCGCAAGTCGGGCTGGCGACAGCCTGTCATCCAAGCCACACCAGCGGCGACGGTAGTAGCCGGATAACCCCGTCCATCCCCTACAATCCCGCACGGCCATGTCGTTACTACCCCGACCCTGGAGGGGGTTGCGTCTGGGGGATGCGGCCATGATTCACGCGGTGTCTATGGTTGTCAACGCGAATAGGTAAACTCGTTATCTGCGAACGTTAAGGTCTTCGGGGATGGCCGGGAAGGCGTAGCGCAGCTGCCGCTCATCGGTAATGTGCCGTGGTTCAGGCGGTGAGGCGCAAGCGGAAGGTTACGGATCGGCCTTATCCGCCAAACCCGGGGACGTCGAACTGCGACTGAATGTCGGTAGTGCACTTCTGGTATTCCGGTATCTGAGCTAGAGAAACAAAATAGGCGGGAGCAGGTTCGTCCGGGACGTCGATTCCTGCGCCTTCAAGACATGCGATAAGCGCCTGGCGCGCCGTAGTTAGCTGTGTCTCCGTCGGCCTATGCAGGAATTGCCAGGCGGACTCGACCGCATTCAGATGATTGGCGAGGCACTCGTCGGCCCTGATCATTGCTTCATTGTCATCCGCCGGAACTGAGAAACGCAGGTGATATCTCGTACCTGACGAACTCAAAGTCGCTGAGACGCCGGTGGATCCGATGCCATTCAGACAGTCAACCGTCGCGAGCACCGACTTCTCGTACTCTGGAAACGTTAATTTTCCGTCCGCCAGCACTTCAGCCTGGTCCCCCCGCGCCTCCCTCTGTAGTTCGGCCAGAATGCCGGGAGGAAAATCACTCGCGGCGGGCGGCGGCGAGTGCTGGTCGCTGCACGCAGCAACGACCAGCATCGTGAGCATCATCGCGGCGAACGCGAAGGGAGAGAATGCCATCA
>JBDHWA010000044.1:0-10024 GCA_039809945.1 Dehalococcoidia bacterium
GGCGATGGGAGTTTTGGCATCTGCGTCGTCATCGACCACCCGGGGACGCCGTGGTGGTCCGTCTACGCCCACATGAATGCGGCCGGACTCGCCACCGGCGAAACGGTGGCCGCCGGCGACGCCCTCGGCGAGGTGGGCTACACCGGCTACGTCGAGCCGCCCGGACCCGCCGGTGCGCACCTCCACTGGCAACTGAGCACCCACCCAGGCTTCCCGACCGGGATGGAATTCACGGCGAACCCGCTCGACTTCCTCGACGAGTGAGTGGCCGGTTCCGCGCGGCCCGATAGGCTTAACCAGAGCAATGTCCAATCTCCAACTCCGCCTCATGACTGCCGCCGCCGGGCTGCCTATCGTGCTGGGTGTCGCCTGGCTCGGCGGATGGCCATTCGCGCTGGTGCTGGCGGTCATCGGCTTCCTCGCTGCCGCCGAATTCGTGCATGGCTGGCTCATCCCCTCGCTGCCCATTCGCAACGTCCTGCCCCACGCGCCCACGTTCATCATCGCCCCGACGATGGTGGCGGCCGCCCACGTTGACCACCGCTTCTACTTCGCTGGGGCCGGGTTCGCGCTGCTCTTCGCGCTGCTGGGGTACTCGCCGCTGAAGGTGACTGGCCCGCGAAAGCCGTACCGCGTCTACGCCTGGTGCGTGCTCTACCTCGGCTTCCTGCTCTCCACGTTCGTCCTCGTGCGCGATGTGGAGCAGGGCCGCGAGTGGTTCTTCCTCGGCCTGCTCGCGACGTTCGCCGTCGACACCGGCGCCTACGCGGTTGGCCGCTCCATTGGCCGCCACAAGATGGCCCCGAAAATCAGCCCGGCGAAGACGTGGGAGGGCGCCGCCGGCGGCTACATCGCGGGCGTGCTCGCCGTACTCCTGCTGAACCGCCTGTTCGACACCGGTGTGCCGGCATCGACCGCGCTTCACCTCGCCGTCGCGCTCCCGCCGGCCGCGATGATCGGGGACCTCGTGGAGAGCTGGATGAAGCGGCGGATGGGCGTGAAGGATGCCTCGGGCCTGCTGCCCGGCCATGGCGGCTTCCTCGACCGGCTGGATTCGCTCCTCTTTGTTTTCCCGGTTGTGTACCTCTTCCTGCAGGTGCGTGTGTTCTAATGGCCGCACCGATGGGAAGCGACGAGACCGGCACGAGCCTCGGGGCGCTCGCCTTCGAAGACGCGCAGACACCGCTGCTGCTGCGGAAGCCAGTGGTCGGCGGCGTTGTCCTGGGGTTCGCTGCGGTTGTCGCGCTCTACGTCGTTGCCACCCAGTTCTGGGGCCTCTCCTTCAAGATCGACGCCGAACCGTTCCGCGATTGGGTCGAAGAGCGCGGCGCCCTCGGGGTGCTCGTCTTCATCCTGGTCATGGCGCTTTCCGTCCTGTTCGCGCCGATCCCGAATGTGCCCATCTTCATCGCCGCGGGGCTCGCCTGGGGACCGGTCCTCGGCACGGTCTACTGCATGGCCGGGCTGACGCTCGGTTCCGCCATCGCTTTCGGGCTGGCTCGGAAGTTCGGCCGGCGCCATCTCGCCCGGCTCATCGGCCAGCGAGCCGCCGCCCGCATCGACCACATGGTGGACACGATGGGCGGGCGCGTTGTGTTCTGGAGCCGCCTGATGCCGGGCGTGAACTTCGACTGGATCAGCTACGTCGCCGGCATGACCTCAGTGCCGTTCCGGGTGTTCATCTTCTACAGCTTTCTCGGCATGCTCGCGCCGACCGCGGTGACGGTGGCCATGGGCGACGGGCTGACCCGCAACCCTGCCATCACCCTCGCGCTCGGCGGGTTCTGGGTGGTTTCCATCGTGGCCACGGCCCTCTACTTCTGGCTGAAGCGGAGCCACTTTCGCGGCCCGGAGAAGCCGCCGGCGGAACCGGGGGTAAATGCTGAGGTCGAATTGGGATAATCCGCCGGGCCCGTCAGGGAACCGCCTATCTCCGCCAACACACGTTGCGGGCACAATCGGCTCAGCTTTCATGGAGTTGCTCAGCAGATGACCGCCAACCGCTTCCCCAGCCACCTTCGCTTGCTCGGACCGGGGTTCAAGCTCGTGCCGGGCGCGGTCGCGAATGTCGTCGCGATGCCCTCGCGGCGGCGGATGGCGAGCTGTGACGAACTCCTGGACCGCCTCGAAACCATCGGTGAACTTGCGCCGGACGCGCCGCTCTCGTTCCTCGTGGTGCGCGTGACCGGCCTCCTCCCGGACGAACACGACGATCAGCTTCGCCGCATCAGCAACCGGCTGGCGGACCTGCTGCGCGGCACTGACGTCGTCGGACAGGTGCATGGGCACGCCTTCGGCATCGTCCTCCAGGGGACTGGTGTGGTGGCGGCTGGCGCGGTGGCAGCCCGGCTCACCCACCACCTGAACCGGATAGCGGAGCTCAGCCCGTCGATCTGTATCACCGTCTCGGCGGCTACGGGGACGGGCAAGAATGCGGGGACGCTGGCGACGGCCGCGATGGAGTCGTTCGAAGCCTGCTGCTGAGCGCGACGGCCCGGTCGCTCAGGCCAGGGGCACGCTCAGGTCGTCTTTCAGGTCGAGTACCACGGCGACTTCCTTGCAGTTCGTGAAGAACGGGCAGCGGACGCATTCGTTCCAGACTTTCTGTGGGAACTCCATCACGTTCGCCAGGCTGAACCCCTGCTTCTCGAAGAACCCCGGCTTGTAGGTCAGCGCGAACACGCGGTCGAGCCCAAACATGCGCGCGTCGTCGACGCACTGGGCGACGATCCCGGCGCCGATGCCCTTCGCCTGGACATCCTCTTTCACGGCCAGCGAACGCACCTCCGCGAGGTCGGCGCCCATGATGTGGAGCGAGCCGGTGCCGACGACTTCGCCGTCGAGCCTGGCGACCTTGAAATCGCGGATAGCTTCGTAGATCTCGCCGATGGGGCGGTGGAGCATGTCGCCGCGGTCGGCCCAGAAGGTAACGAGTTTATGGATGGCTTCGGCGTCAGACAGCTTCGCCGGTTCGATGCAGAGCACGCAGGACTCCTTGGGAGTGAGGCAGAGGTCGGAGGGATGCCGGGGTTCGAATCAGGCGCGGCGAACCGGGGCGACGTGCGTGGCGTCGCCCGGGGAAACCTCATGAGCTGGCTGCATCGGCATCGTTCAAGTGTAGACGAGGGTGTCGAGGAAGGGAACGTGGGGAAATGGCTAAGGAACTTTCCTGATTTCCTCTTGACAGCCTCATGCGGCGCGGGCATGCTGCGCCGCAAGGAAGGAGGTGATGTGCATGGACTATCACAGTCGTAGCGACGACCGGATTCTGGCACTGGAGGTGACCTCCTCCTAGGACGCAGGTCCGCAGAGGACTCACCCACCTTCTAAGGCTTCCTGTCTTAGCTACGCAGGGCCCCGGGATATTTACCGGGGCCCTTTTCTTTGCCCGGAGGGGCCGCCTCACCCGGAACTCCCCCAAAAGTGTGAGGCGCATCACATTGGCTCAGCATAGAGTTGACCTGGCAATGATCGACGCGCCCGCTCTCGACACCGCGGAATTCCAGGCGAAGCTGGACACCACTGACCTGGGCCGCAACCTCCTCGCACACTTCTCCATCCCATCGACCATGGACGTCGCCCGCGAAGTCGCGGCCGATGGAGCGCCGCACGGCACGCTTGTTTTCGCTGAAGAGCAGACCGCCGGGCGCGGCCGCCGCGGACGCAGCTTCTACAGCCCCGCGAGCCAGAACCTCTACTTCACGTTCGTTCTGCGGCTGCCGCTGGCGGTGCATCGCCGCCTGCCGGTCATCCTCCCGCTGGCAGTGGCGCGGGCAATTCGCGAACACGGCCTCGATGCGCGGATCAAGTGGCCGAACGATATTTGGATTCACGACCGGAAGGTCTGCGGGATGCTCATCGACGGCGAACTGACGCTGCATGGCGGGCTCGCCTTCCCCGGTATCGGCATCAATGTGAACGGCGACCCTGGAGACAACCCGGACCTCGCCGGGCTGGCGACCAGCCTCTCCCTCGAACTCGGTCACCCGGTCTCCCGGGAGACCCTCCTCGCGAGCGTGTGCAACCACCTTGAGCGGCTCCTCGATACCGCCCAGAAGGATCTTATCGACGAGTACCGCGCACTGAGCTGCACCCTCGGCCGAGAGGTCACGGTCGCCCCGGCCACCGGCGAGGCCTACGAAGCGAAGGCGATGTCCATCAGCGAAGACGGGGAGCTGATGGTGCGCAGGCGCGATGGCCTTGTCGTGGCGGTGAATGCTGCGGATGTGAGCATCCGGCCGGTCTGAGCGTTCGATCTCGTTCCAGTCCACTGTTTCCTGTGCGCGAATCCGCGCTATCTTGGCTTTCGTGACGTTTGAAGAGATGTACCGGCTGGCCGTGAGCCGGAAAGTGGAACTGCCCGAGGGTTCCTCGACCGCTGAGTTGTTTCGCAAGGGACCGCATGCGATCGGCAAGAAGCTGGTGGAAGAGGCCGCTGAGAGCTGGATGGCGGCCCGCTTCGAAAGTGACGACGACCTTTCGGGTGAACTGGCGCAGGTGCTCTACTACGTCGCGGTGATGATGGCGGAGAAGGGCATCTCGCTTGAAGATGTGTACCGTCAGCTATGATCAAAGTCGCCCTCCCGAATAAAGGCGCCCTCTTCGAGCCGACGCTGGAGATGCTGAACTCCTGCGGGTACCGCGTGGCCAAGGTTGGCAGCGCCCTCTCCTCCATCGACCCCGAGAACGGCATCGAGTTCTACTTCCTCCGCCCCGGCGACATCCCGTTGTATGTGGCCAACGGCATGCTCGATTGCGGCATCACCGGGAAGGACTTCGTCGCTGAAAAAGGCGTAGCCCACGCCCGGCTGCTGGACCTGAACTACGGGCACTCGAAGCTTCGCGCCGCTGTCCCGCAGGATTCCCCCGTCACCGACCTGCCAACGCTCGCCGGTCTGCGCATCGCGACGTCGCTGCCGGGCATCGTGCGAGCCTACTTCGCCCCCCGCACGGTCGAAGTGGTCGAACTCGAAGGCGCGGTGGAGATTGCGGTCCAGCTGGGCATCGCTGAAGCGGTCGTGGACGTTGTCGATACAGGTTCGACGCTGAGGCAGGCGGGCCTGCGCGTTGTGGGTGAGCCGCTGTTTGCTTCCAATGCTGCGCTGTTCGCGCAGGCCGGGCGCGAGGCTTCGCCGCAGGTGACCGTGCTGAAGAACCGCCTCGAAGGCCGCATCGTTGCGGTGGATTACATGATGGTTGAGTACGACTGCCCCGGCGTCATCCTCCAGCGTGCCTGCGAGATCACGCCCGGCCTCGAATCGCCGACGATCACCCAGTTGCAGCGCGAAGGCTGGTATGCGGTGAAGGCGATGGTGAAGCGCCGCGAAGCCCAGCGCATCATGGACGAACTGTCCGGACTCGGCTGTCGCGGCATCCTCCTGACCAGCATCGAAAGCGCGCGGATCTAGCCAGCGCATCCCTGCGTTCGGGGGCGAATCCGGTACCATGACGGCGTGCCACCCATCACCCTCCACATGGTGCTCGCGCGGCAGATAGCGCTCGGCCTGGGCCACGAAGATGTGCGCCCTGATTCGTGCGCGTACCTCCTCGGTGCGACCTCGCCGGACATCCGGGTCATCACGCGGCAGGACCGCCGCAGTACGCACTTCTTCGACCTGAACGACCACAACCACCAGGATTCGGTGGCCTCGTTCCTTGGGACGTACGGCCACCTCGCGCTCCCGGAGAACCTGAATGCCGACACGCGCGCCTGGGCGAGCGGCTACGTGACCCATCTCGTGATGGACGAACAGTACATAACGGGTATCTACCGGCCGTACTTCGCGAAGTACGACGCGCTTGGCGGCGTGATGCGCGCGAACGTGATGGACCGGCTCCTCCAGTTCGACCTGGACCGGACGTATGGGAATGACCCCGAGTTGAAGCAGAACCTCTGCGGCGCACTGGCCGGGACGGTCGAAGGGATCGAGTGCGGCTTCCTCGATACGGGGACGCTCGAACGCTGGCGGCAGGTTTCGTGCGATGTGGCCGCCCGGGAGATGGACTGGGACCGCATGCGCGGGATGATTTCGAACCACCTGCGGCTCGGCGGGCTCGAAGAAGGCGAGACGCTTGGGGGCTTCCTCGATTCGCTCCCGGAACTGCTGAATGAGACAATCAGCCACATAACGAGTGTCGAGATCACGGCGTTCGTGGACCGTGCCACCGAAGCTGCGCGCGTGGCCGTGGAGAGGTACCTGGGATGCGGATAATTCGCAATGCCGAAGAAGGCAAACAACTCTTGCTGACCCGCCGGGCGCTGGAAGCGGAGGAGTTGCCGATGGACATGCGCGAAACCACCTTCCGCACCTTCGGCGCCGAACTGAGCCCGGAAGAGGTGGTTCGCCGCATCATTCGCGACGTCCGCGAAGACGGCGATAACGCGGTCCGCTACTACAACTCGCGTATCGACGGCGCGACGGTGGGCGACCTGAAGGTGAGCCGCGACGAGATCGCGGCGGCGTACAACACCCTCGACAACGAACTCGTGGAGGCGCTGAAATTCGCCGCCGAGCGCGTCCGCCGCTACCACGAAACGCAGCTGCGCGGGGCGATGTTCGACTTCCAGCAGAACGGCCTTGGCCAGATGACCCGGCCTATCCAGCGGGCCGCCGTCTACGTGCCCGGGACGCGCGCTCCGCTGCCGAGCACGGTGCTCATGTGCGCCATCCCGGCCCGCGTGGCAGGCGTCGATGAGGTCTACCTCGCCAGCCCGGTGTTGCCCGACGGGACAGTCCCGCCGGTGAAGCTGGTGGCCGCCGACATCGCCGGGGTGGACGGCGTGTATAAGTGCGGCGGCGCGCAGGGCATCGCTGCCTTCGCCTACGGTACCGAGAGCGTGCCGAGGGTCGACAAGATCGCCGGGCCGGGCGGACTGTTCGTCACCATCGCCAAGCGGCAGGTCTTCGGCGACGTCGGCATCGACAGCATCTACGGCCCGACCGAGACCGTGATCATCGCCGACGAGAGCGCGAACCCGGAGCTCGTCGCCGCCGACCTCATCGCCCAGGCCGAACACGACGCCCTCGCCAGCCCGATCCTGCTCACGCCGTCCCACTACCTTGCCGACAACGTGAGCGCCGCCATCGAGCGTCAGTTGGCGAAGCTGGAGCGGGCGAAAATCGCCCGGGCGGCGCTGGACGGCCGCGGCGGCTGCATCCTCGTGAACGACATCGACCACGCCATTGAGCTCGCGAACTTCTACGCGCCGGAGCACCTCTGCCTCAGCGTCGAGAAGCCGTCGGCCTACGCCCACAAGGTGCGCAACTGCGGTGGCCTGTTCCTCGGCGAAGCTTCGCCGGAGGCCGTGGGCGACTACACCGCCGGGCCGAGCCATACGATGCCCACCGGCGGCAGCGCGCGCTGGAGCGGCCCGCTCGGCGTGCACGATTTCCTGAAGAAGATGGCCATCGTCAACCTGCCGGAAGACGATATGGAGGAACTGAACCACTACGCCGCCATCATCGCGCGGGCCGAGGGCCTCACCGGGCACGCGCACGCGGTGGAGCGCCGCCTCCAGGGCCGTTAGCAACCGACGATTCTTGATTCACGCACGCCGCTTCGGCCCGTGAGTCGAAGGGGAAACGCATGGACCTCAAGCCGCTACTTCGTCCCGACCTCGACACCCTCGAGGAGTATGTGCCGGTCAAGCCGCTCGATGTGCTGGCCGCCGAAATCGGCCTGCCCGTCGACCGGCTCGTGAAGCTGGACGCCAACGAGAACCTGTACGGGCCGCACCCGGAGGTCCTCCGCGCGATTGAAGGCGCCGCCTTCCACATCTACCCGGACCCGGGGCAGGACGGCCTGCGCGAGGCGATCGCCGGCTGGCTCGGGGTCGAACCTTCCATGGTGGTGGCTGGCACCGGCGCCGACGACCTCATCGACGTACTCATCCGGCTCGTGATGCCGCGGTCCGTGGTGATCCCGACGCCCGCGTTCGGCATGTACCGCTTCCTCGCGAAGATTTCGCGAGCAGAACCGGTGGAAGTGCCGCGGCGGCCGAACTTCGACCTCGACGTCGTTGCCATCCGCCATGCGGTGCACGCCGGCGCGGGCATCGTCTTCCTGACGTCGCCGAACAACCCGACCGGCAACCCCGTGAACCGTGCGGAACTCGAGGCGCTCTGTGCGCTCGAAACGATCGTTGTGGTGGACGAGGCATACGTGGAGTTCGGCGGCGAAACGGTGATCCCGCTCATCGCCCGCTACCCGAACCTGGTGGTGCTGCGGACCTTCAGCAAGTGGGCCGGGCTGGCCGGGCTGCGCGTCGGGTATGCCATCGCCCACCCCGAACTCGCGGGCTACATGCTGTCGCTCAAGCAGCCGTACAACGTCAATGTGGCCGCCGATGCCGGGGCGCGTGCGGCGATCGCGCACTTCGCCGAAATCAAGGAGACGATCGCCAGCATCGTCGCCGAACGGGACCGGATGGCGGCGCTGTGCGAAGGCCTCGGCTGGCTGAAGCCGCTGCCGTCGCAGGCGAACTTCGTCCTCTTCCAGGTCGAAGGCCGGGCTGCGAAGGATGTGGCCGCCGGGCTGCGAACAGCGGGTGTCCTCGTGCGCTACTACGACCGGCCAGACCTCGCGAACTACGTGCGCATCAGCGCCGGCCGCCCAGAAGACACCGACCGGCTCATCGAGGCGCTTCGGGCGCTGTAAAGCCGGCGACGGGCATCAAGGCTGTAAAGGCAGGTTCCGCGTCTCGGACCTGTTGTAAGCGGCCGGTTCGAGACAGAGATACGCGCTGTAAAGGGTGTCGCCAGCGCCGGGGGACGCCTTTACAGTCGATGGCAGCTGTAAAGCGAAAGCGCTTTCCACACGCCCGCGACGCCAGTGGGCAGGAGGATGGACCATGAAGAACCTGAAAGTTGGCATGCATGTTTCGCAGGCGACCGCACAGGCGACAGTCGATGCGATCGTCGCCGCCGAGCGGGCTGGCATCGAGGCCGCCTGGCTGACCGTCGGCGGACTCGCCCCGGACCCGTTCGCCATTTTCGGCGCAGCGGCGCAGCACACCCAGAAGATCCTCTTCGGCACTTCGATCGTGCCGACGTTCCCGCGCCACCCACTGGCGATGGCGCAAGGCGCCATCGCGGTTGATTCGCTTGCACCGGGGCGGCTCCGGCTCGGCGTCGGCCCGAGTCACAAGCCCTCCATCGAAGGGATGTGGGGCATCCCGTTCGAACGGCCGCTCGAACACCTGCGGGAGTACCTGACCATCCTCCGGGGCGTCCTCGAAACCGGGAGCGTGGCCCACGAGGGCAAGCGGTTCACTGCGCGGGCGCAGTCCCCGGCAGGGAAAACCGGCGTCACACTGATGGCGTCGGCACTGCGTCCGAACGGCTTCCGGGTGTGCGGTGAACTCGCGGACGGAGCGATCTCGTGGGTCTGCCCGCTGCCGTACCTGCGCGATGTTGCCGTGCCGGCGTTGCGGGAGGGCGCCGAGCGGGTTGGCCGTCCGGCGCCGCCGCTCATCGCCCACGTGCCGGTCAGCGTCTCGGAAGACATCGACGCCGTGCGAGCAGGAGCTCGCCGCCAGATCGGTATCTATCCGAAGGTGCCGTTCTACTCGCAGATGTTCCAGGACGCCGGCTTCCCCGAGGCTGTAAATGGGGAACTCAGCGACCGCATGATCGATGCGCTCGTGGTCCACGGCACGCCCGAGCAGGTGAAGGCGCGGCTGCGCGAACTGCCGCAGTTCGGGGCGCAGGAACTGCTGGCCATGGCGGTCCTCCCGCCGGGCGACGGCGAGGCGATGGCCCGGACGATGGCCGTCCTCGGCGAACTCGCGGCTGAGGCGTAGCGCGCGGCTTTGGAGTCAGTGCATCCCGTAGACCACGCGCAGGCCGCGCGCGATGGTTGGCCCGATGGCGCTCTGGTGGGATTCGCCGGGGAAGATGTGCGACTTGATGCGGAACCCCTCGTAGCCGCGTGAACCGAGACGGCCCGCCATTTCGACGGCGTTGCTGACCATGCGGAACGGCGCCATTTCGGCGAGGCCCGGCAGCTCTTCGAGTTCACCGGC